>DASQFG010000156.1:0-3918 GCA_035633315.1 Nakamurella sp.
GCGTCCGCGGACATCGCCGGTACCCGCTCCCGGCTGGCCAAACGACGCTTCATCGCGACCACGATCGCCGCGGCCGACCCGGCCGAGATCGAACTGGTGGTGACGTACCTGTCCGGCAGCCTTCGGCAACGCCGCACCGGCGTCGGCTGGGCTTCGCTCAGCTCGATCCCCGCACCCGCCGCGGAACCGACGCTGACCGTGCGGGACGTCGACGCGGCGTTCGACGAGATCGCCGTGCTGGCCGGGGCCGGATCGACCGCGATCAGGGCCAAGGCGGTGGAGGCGCTGTTCGCCCGCGCAACGGAGGCAGAGCAGCGGTTCCTGCGCGGGCTGGTCTTCGACGAGGTGCGGCAGGGGGCGCTGGACGCGCTGGTGCAGGACGGCCTGGCGGAGGCGTTCGGGGTTCCGGTCCCGGCGGTGCAGCGGGCGGCGATGCTGCTGGGTTCCACCCCGGCGACCGCCCGGATCCTGGCCACCGACGGGGTGAACGCGCTGGCAGCGGTGGGTCTGCAGGTCGGCCTGCCGGTGCGGCCGATGCTGGCGGCCAGCGCGCCCGATGTGTCCGCCGCGCTGGAGAAGACCGGCCTGCCGGCCGCGGTGGACGTCAAGCTGGACGGCATCCGGGTCCAGGTCCACCGCATCGGCCAGCAGATCCGGGTGTTCACCCGCAGCCTGGACGACATCACCGCCCGGGTCCCCGAGATCGTCGCCGCGGTGTCCGCGCTGCCGGTGCAGACCATCGTGCTGGACGGCGAGGCGCTGTCCCTCGGTCCCAACGGCCGTCCGCTGGCGTTCCAGGTCATCGCCTCCCGGACCGCCAGTCACATCGACCCCGCCGCCGGTGCGACCGCAGTGCCGTTGTCGCTGTTCTGTTTCGACCTGCTGCACGTCGACGGCCGGGATCTGCTGGACGCACCGCTCAGCGAGCGGATCGAGGTGATGCGTGCGGTGTTGCCGCCGGAGTTGATCGTCCCCCGCCGCCTGGTCGGCGCGGATGCCGAGGTGGTCGAGGTGTTCACCGACGCGGTCGCCGCCGGCTTCGAGGGCGTGGTGGTCAAGAAGTTGCACGCGCCGTACGCGGCCGGCCGGCGCGACTCCGGCTGGGTGAAACTCAAACCTCGGCACACCTTCGACCTCGCGGTGACCGCGGCCGAATGGGGCTACGGCCGGCGGGAGGGGTGGCTCTCGAACCTGCATCTGGCCGCCCGGGACCCCGCCACCGGCGGGCTGATCATGCTGGGCAAGACCTTCAAGGGACTGACCGATCAGATCCTCACCTGGCAGACCGAGCAGTTCCTGGCCCGGGAGAGCCGCCGGACCCGCAGCACGGTGTACGTCGATCCGCCGCTGGTGGTGGAGATCGCGTGCGACGGGGTGCAGGCGTCGGTGCGGTATCCCGGTGGGGTGGCGCTGCGGTTCGCCAGGGTGCTGCGCTACCGGCCGGACAAGTCGGCCGACGATGTCGACACGATTGATGCCGTGGTGGGTCTCGGGTGGCTGCCGAGTGGCGACGGCAACGAGAATTGAGGTGGCGCAGGTTATCGACCGGTCTGGAGATCCGCCTCAGCAGGACTCTGGTACGGGGTGCGGCTCGCTGACCACCCACGGTGGCGTTCGGAACGAACCACGCATCTCGGAACCGGCGCCGAGGTTCAGCCGTCCCGCTGGGTCCAGGCACGCCGCAGCGTCACCGGGGCCACTTCCAGGTACGCCGACTCGACGATCTCCGCGACGTCAGCCCAGTCCTGCTCGACGTCCAGGTAGACACCCACCCAGCCGCGGCCGCCCACATACGGGGGCACGAAGAAGCGCTCGGGATGCTGCACGACCCAACGGTCCTGCGCGCCCTCGGGGGCGGCCGCCCAGCACGCCACCCGTTCGTCATGGTGATGATCGGCGAAAGTCACGAACTGCTTCTTGGCGAACCAGCTCTGCTCCCCGTGGCTGAGCCGCTCACTGGTTCCCGGGAACGCCAGGCAGAGCTCCCGGACCCGGTGCAGGGCGACCGCGGCCGCGGCCGAGGTGGGCCTGCTCACCGGCTCGACCGCACTCCATCCCGTCTTCGACCCTGGATTCGACCCTGTCGACATTGCCGCACCCTACGGGACTTTCGCGAATGCGTGTGGTCTGCAACGTCAGCGTTCGTAGAGTTCCAGCGGTAACCCGTCGGGGTCGACGAAGAACATGATCGCCTTCCGGTGTGCGGGTCGGTCCGGATCGGCTCGCACGCAACGCCTTCGCAATCAGCTCGGCGCGGAGCGGGTCGATGGCATCCACCTCGAAGGCCGGGATGGCGCAGCCCGATGGCCTCCGGACAACTGGGCCGGGACAGGCTGCCGGCGAAACTGAACAGCTCGATCAGGTACTCACCGTTCAGCGCCGGGTCGCCCATCCAGGAATCCCGGTCCGGGCGATAGACCTCGGTGAGCAGTTCGCAGCCAGGACGTCGCAGTAGAACCGCTTGGACGCCTCGCCGTCAGCGGCGATGATGGCGATGTGGTGCACCCGATAGAGCTTCACGCCCGCAGTCTGCCGTACGCCCGGACGTGGCATCCGTGAAGGCGCAAGCGACGCCCAGCCCGCCGCGCCGGCAGACGGTGTTCCAGTCCAGCCTGATGAGCGCACTGCTCGCCGGCGTCTACGACGGCGAGCTCACGGTGCGGGAGTTGTTGCAGCACGGCGACTTCGGGCTCGGGACGTTCAACGCACTGGACGGCGAGATGATCATCGTCGACGGCGTGTGCCACCGGCTGCGCAGCGACGGCGGCGCCACACCCGCCGCCCCGGACGCCCGCACACCCTTCGCGGTGGTGACCGGGTTCGCCCCGTCGATCACCGCGGAACTGCCCGCTGACCTGGTCCGCGACGAGGTGGTCGGCGTCATCCGCCGGTTGACCCGTTCGGAGAACTACCTCTACGCGGTACGGGTCACCGGCCACTTCGCCTGGGTCCGGACCCGTACGGTGCGCCGCCAGGACAGGCCCTACCAGCCGCTGGTCGAGGTGACCAGGGGTGAACCGGTGCAGCGTTTCGACGACATCGGCGGTGTTGTGGCGGGATTCCGAACCCCTCTGTACGAGAGGGGTATCGGCGTCCCGGGCGGCCACGTGCATTTCATCGACGCCGAGCGCAGGTGCGGCGGTCACGTGCTGGACTTCAAGATCACCAGGGCGCGCGTCGAGCTGTGCCCGGCCACCGATCTGCACCTGGCGCTGCCGCTGTCCGACGCCTTCAGCAGGGCCGATCTGGATCCGGCCGACCTCGACCAACAGGTGCGGCAGTCGGAGAACCACCGCTGAGAAGACCAGCGCTGAGAAAGCCGGCGCTGACACCCGGCTCAGCCGATGGCGGCCCGACGCCCGCCGTCATCAGGTGTCCAGCCGGCGGCGGCAATGAGCATCGGAATGCCGACGCCCCCCGCCAGTCCAGCGGTCCTGGCAGCGGACCCACGGCCCCGCCCGACCGCCACGGCCAGCGGCTTTCAGTGAGTTCTCAGTGGCCGCTAAGCCGACACCGGTCTGCTACGAGTGCCCGAGAAGCGCTCGACTGGAGATCCCGATGACGTTCGCACCTACCTTGACCACCGCCGATCTCGCGGTGGCCCTGGTCGCCGCCACCCGCGGTGACGTGGTGACAGCGCACGACCCGAGCTACCCGGCCGCCTGCTTCGGCTACCTCGCGACGGGCGGGGATGCACCCGAGATCGTCGTCATCGCCGCCGCTGCCGGCGACGTGGCTGCCGGCGACGTGGCTGCCGGCGACGTGGCCGCGGTCCGGCTGGTGGCGGGCGCCGGGTCGCCGCGCAGGCCACCGAGCACACCGCACCGGCCGGCGGGGTGAGAACGATCCTGGTGGTCACCCGGCTGCTCGCCAGGGTTTCGATCGACCCGGAGGCCCGGACGGCGCGGATGGGCGCCG
>DASQFG010000157.1:0-2868 GCA_035633315.1 Nakamurella sp.
GAAGAGCCATCAGCACCTGACGCTCGCGCGCACAGCCCCGGTGACGCCGAGACCGGTCCGCAGAGCATCCCCGCGCCGCCACCGAGCGCCTACCCGCCGCCGGGTTACGGACCGTCCGGGCCGCCGCAGGGCTACCCGCCGTCCGGCTATCCCTCGGGCGGATCCGGTCAAGGCGGCTACCCGCCACCCGCATCCGAACCCCCGCCCGGGTATCAGCAGGGTCAGCCGCCGAGCGGCCCGCCGCCGGGATACCAGGGCGGCTACCAGCCAGGACCGCCGCCGGGGCCGCCCCAGCAGGGCGGCTACCCGCAGCAGGGACCGCCACCTGGATACCCGCCACCAGGCCCGCCCCCCGGCTATCCGCAACAGGGCTACAACCAGCCTCCCCCCGGCTACGCTCCCCCCGGCGGTCCGCCGCCGGGGTACGGTCCGCCCGGAGCGCCGCAGGGCTACCCGCCACCGCAGGGCTACCCACCGCCGCAGGGCTACCCACCGCCGCAGGGCGCCTACCCGCCCCCGGGTGCGCCCAGCCGCGCCGCCGCACCCGCGTTCGACGTCTCCAAGGTGTCCATCGCGGGTTGGGGGGTGATCGGCGCGGCCGCGCTCACGCTGATCGCCAGCTTCTTCCCGTTCTGGTCGGTGTCGTACACCGGAATTTCGCTCACGTCCGTCGGCCTCAACGGTTGGTCGCTGTGGTGGTGGATCCCGGTACTGCTGGCCATCGCAGTCGGCGTGGTCTATGCCCTGCAGCTGTTCGGGGTGATCAAGCCCGGCCAGGTCAAGGCCGAATGGCTGGTCTACGCGGCCGCGGCGTCGTTCGTGCTGATGATCGGGGTGCTGATCCAGACGTTCATCTACAAGGGCGGGTACTCGTCCGAACTCGGCGACATCGGCATCAAATTCGGCCCGTCGTTCGGGGTGTGGTTCGCCCTGATCACCACGCTGGCGTTGACCTACTTCACCGCCCTGGCCGCGCAGAGCTCCGGCGCCAAGCTGCCGTTCAAGGTGCCGGGCCCGGCCTGACACCTCCGTTCCAGCAGCCCGCCGTTGGCCGCGACCGCGCAGCACCTGCTGCCGGTCGCGGCCATCGCGTTTCCGGAGTCAGAACTGAGCGGAAACTGGATCCGCTGCAACAGGTGTCGCGCTAGCGAGCACAACGGCTCCGTTGATGTGGATCGAACGTGTCTCCTCACAGATCTCGGGATTCTGGTTTGCTCGAAGCGTGTGAGAGAACCTCGACGTCCGTGGTGACTGAGCTGGCGCCCACTCAAAACAATCTATCATATGATAGCTATCACTCGATAGGATATCATCTGGACGTGAAGGATGACGAGGTCTCCCGCCTCTTCGACCTCGCGGACCTGATCTTCGCGATCGGCCGGCAGATCCGCCCTTCGCATGACCTCTCGACCGAGATGTGCACACCGGTCGAGAGCATTGTCATGCGCTTTATCGACCGGAACCCGGGAACCTCCGCACGGGTGGCCGCGGACGCGACGCTGCTTCCGTCCAGCAACTTCAGCAGAGTGTTGCGCGGCCTCGAGAAGAAGGGGCTTGTGCGCCGCGACATCGATACGCACGACTCCAGGTCCGTACGCCTCTATCCCACCGCGCGGGCACGCGAGAACCTGCAGCACCTGCGCGAGGCATGGAGCCAGACGCTCGAGGGGATCGTCGACGACCCCGAGACGATCGATCTCGTCAACACGACTTTGCGGCGCATCGAGAGGGAACTCGCTGCGCGACGCCTGAGCGTACTGGACCAGCGTACGCAAGACCGCTGATCGTGCGGCCGCGGCGCACGTTCGGCGGGCAGCGCTGCCCTGGGCGCCGTGCACCATCACCGCCGGTTCGCCGGACGGGCCGCGGGTTTGCAATCCAGCTCGTTGCCGTCACCCACGTCGAGCATTCCCATCTCGTACGGCTCGACCGGCGGATACAACTCGGCCATGGCGCAGGTCCCCCTTCGCGCGTGATCGGCTCCGTGATGATGCACCCTCAGGGCGGCGCGACGGGAGCGATTCCCCGGTATGAATCTCCTTGGTGCCGATCACGGTGCCGATCACACGGCCGATCACAGGGCCGATCACACGGCCGATCACACGGCCGATCACGGTGCCGATCACAGGGCCGATCACAGGGGCCGATCACAGGGCGCCGACGACCGTGCCGACAACAACGGTGGCGCCGAAGTCCACGGAATGCACCACTCGTGGGGTCAACCCGTTACGGGCGAAGGATTCCGCGGCCGACGGCGCCTGCCGCTCGTTGGCCTCCACCAGCAGATGGCCGCCCGGCGCCAGCCAGTCCCGCGCCTGCGCGGCCACCCGCCGCACCACCTCCAGCCCGTCCGCGCCGCCGTCGAGCGCGACCAGCCGCTCGTGCAGGCGGGCCTCGGGCGGCATCATGCCGATCGCGTCGGTGGGCACGTACGGCGCGTTGGCCGCCAGGATGTCGACCCGGCCGCGAAGCGCTGCAGGGAGCGGTGCGAAGAGATCACCCGAGAAGACCCGGCCGCCCACCGCTTCGACGTTACGGCGGGCGCAGCGCACCGCGGCGGGGTCGACATCCGCCCCGTACAGATCGATGTCACCGACGATGGCGGCCAGCGCCACCCCGATCGCACCTGAGCCACAACACATGTCGAGCACAACCGGCGTCCGGACCGCCGGGGCGCCCGGGGTACCCGGATCGTCGTCGGCCGCACCGAGCAACTCGGCCGCCTCACGGACCAGGAACTCCGTGCGCCGCCGGGGCACGAAAACTGCTGTATCCACTGCGATCCGGAGGCCGCAGAACTCCGCCCAGCCCAGCACGTACTCCAGCGGCACGCCCGCGACCCGCCGATCGACCATGGCGTCCAGGGCC
>DASQFG010000158.1:0-17967 GCA_035633315.1 Nakamurella sp.
CACCGATGACTGTTTCAACTGCATCAGGAGTTGATCGATGAGTAATCGCATCGGGGTGCCGGTCTTCCTGACGACCGACGTGGTGTTCGACGCGCTCACTCATGCGCGCGCGGACGAACTCATCGCCCGGTACCCGGTGTCGCGTTCGGCCCTGCTGCCGCTGCTGCATCTCGTGCAGTCGGTGGAGGGTTTCGTCTCCCAGTCCGGCATCGAATTCTGCGCCCGCAAGCTGGATCTCACCGACGCCGAGGTCTCTGCGGTCGCGACGTTCTACACCATGTACAAGCGCAGCCCCTGCGGCGAGCACCTGGTCAGCGTGTGCACCAACGCGCTGTGCGCGGGCCTGGGCGGGGACGCCATCTACGCGACCCTTTCCCAGCACCTCGGGGTCGGTCACGAGGAAACGTCGGGGGAGCCGGGCACCCCAGGCTCGATCACGCTGGAGCATGCGGAGTGTTTGGCCGCCTGCGACCACGGGCCGGTGCTGCAGGTGAACTACGAATTTTTCGACAACCAGACACCCGACGCCGCACTGGATCTCGTCACCGATCTGCAGGCGGGGCGCCGGCCATCGCCGACCAGGGGTGCGCCGCTGACCGATTTCAAGTCGGTCGAACTGGAGATCGCCGGTGTTTTCACGGACCTGCCGGAGCGGGTGGAGGCGCCGACCGCATCGGTGCCAACGCTGCGCGGTTCGGTGCTGGCCGAGCACACGGGCCAGCGGGCGCCGACCATGCCCGAGCACGTCGACATCCCGCCGCTGCCGGAAAAGAAGTGACGCCCGCCATGAAGTCCCGAGGGACCTCAGCTATCGGGTCAGGTATTGAATCAGGTAGCGGGTCAGGTATCGAGTCAGGATTGAGGGTGTCGCCGTGAGCACTCCGCCGTCGCAACCGGGTGCGCCGGACGCGGTCCCGCCGCCCGCCGCCACCCCTGTCGCGGAATCCGCGACGACCCGGCCCGCGGGCCCGGGCACTTTCAGCTCCCCGGGCACGGGCGAACCGCCGTCACCGATCCCGGTGACGATCGAGCCGCCGGTCGCGCCGCCGGCGGGTCCCGCCGGCCCGATGTCGCTGGATGCCGCGCTGCGCGGTGCCACCTCCGGTGCCGGTCAGGACTGGCCGACCCCGGCGGACGGCGCTGCGCCGCTGACCCCGCTGCTGACCAGGCGCTGGGCGTCACCGCGGTCCTGGAGCATCGGCACCTACCGTCAGCTCGACGGCTACCAGGCGCTGCCGATCGCGTTGGGCGTCGAGCCGGGCCGGCTCACCGAACTGGTCAAGAACTCGGGCCTGCGCGGTCGCGGCGGCGCCGGTTTCCCGACCGGGCTGAAATGGTCGTTCCTGCCTCAGAGCGACACCAAGCCGCATTATCTGGTGATCAACGCGGACGAGGGAGAACCGGGGACCTGCAAGGACATTCCGCTGATGATGGCCGATCCGCATTCGCTGATCGAGGGCTGCATCATCACCTCGTACGCGATCCGCGCGCCGTTCTGCGCGATCTACGTCCGCGGCGAGGCGGTGCACGCGATGCGCCGGGTGCAGCACGCGGTCAACGAGGCGAAGGCTGCCGGGTTCCTCGGCAAGAACATCATGGGCACCGGGTACGACCTGGAGATCGTCGTGCACGGCGGCGCGGGCGCGTACATCTGCGGCGAGGAGACCGCCCTGCTGGACTCGCTGGAGGGCCGCCGCGGGCAGCCGCGGCTGAAGCCACCGTTCCCGGCCATCGCCGGGCTGTACTCGTGCCCGACCGTCGTCAACAACGTCGAGACCATCGCCTCCGTGCCGGCCATCGTGCTGGGCGGTTCGGACTGGTACCGCTCGATGGGCACCGACAAGTCGCCCGGCCCGAAGATCTACTCGCTGTCCGGGCACGTCACCCGCCCCGGGCAGTACGAGGCCCCGATGGGAACGACATTGCGCGAACTCCTTGTTTCCGCGGGCGGGATGCTCGACGGGATCCCGTTGAAGTTCTTCACCCCCGGCGGATCCTCGACGCCGATCTTCACCCATGCTGAGCTGGACGTTCCGCTGTCCTTCGACGATGTGGCGGCGGCCGGTTCCATGCTGGGCACCACCGCATTGATGTGTTTCAACGAGACGGTCTCGGTGCCGTGGGCGGTCTGGAAATGGCTCGAGTTCTACAAGCACGAGTCCTGCGGCAAGTGCACCCCCTGCCGGGAGGGCACCGGCTGGCTGGTGCAGATATTGCGGCGAGTGGTGTCCGGCACTGGCACATTGGAGGACCTCGACACGCTGTCCGACGCCGCCGGTAACATCGCCGGGCGCTCGTTCTGTGCGCTCGGTGACGCCGCGGCGACACCGATCCTGTCCAGCTTCAAGTACTTCCGGTCCGAGTTCGAGGATCTGGTCACCGGTCGCATCCCGCCGGTCATCGAGGCCAGGTCCCTGGTGGGGGCGCACTGATGACGCAAGTAGTGGTGCCTTCCGGGGCCAGCGAATCAGCTGAAACCCGTAGCGTCCCTGTTCCAGCGGGCCATGTCCGGCTGACGATCGACGGCATCACCGTCGTCGCCCCCAAGGGCGAGCTGGTGATCCGGACCGCGGAACGGATCGGCATCGCCATCCCGCGGTTCTGCGACCACCCGTTGCTGGAGCCGGTCGGCGCCTGTCGGCAGTGCCTGGTCGAGGTCGAGATGGGCGGCCGGCCGATGCCCAAGCCGCAGGCCGCGTGCACCCAGACCGTCACTGACGGCATGGTCGTCAGGTCGCAGCTCAGTTCGCCGGTGGCGGAGCAGGCGCAGCGCTCGAACCTGGAGTTCCTGCTGTTGAATCACCCGCTGGACTGCCCGATCTGCGACAAGGGCGGCGAATGCCCGTTGCAGAACCAGACCCTGGCCAACGGGTCGGCCACCTCCCGCATGCGCGACCCCAAGCGGGTGTTCACCAAGCCGATCGCGGTGTCCTCGGAGATCCTGCTGGACCGGGAGCGCTGCGTGCTGTGCCAGCGCTGCACCCGGTTCTCCGACCAGATCGCCGGCGACAAGTTCATCGACCTGCTCGAGCGCGGCTCGGCGCAGCAGATCGGCATCAACTCGGCCGAACCGTTCCAGTCGTACTACTCGGGCAACACCATCCAGATCTGCCCGGTCGGCGCGCTGACCTCCGCCGCCTACCGGTTCCGGGCGCGGCCGTTCGACCTGGTCTCCACCGACACGGTGTGCGAGCACTGCGCCAGCGGCTGCGCGCTGCGCACGGACCACCGCGCCGGTGCCGTCACCCGGCGGCTGGCCCGGATCGATCCCGAGGTCAACGAGGAGTGGAACTGCGACAAGGGCCGCTTCGCCTTCCCGTACGTGCGGGAGGGTGACCGGATCACCCGGCCGATGGTCCGGGAGCCCGACGGGGCGCTGGTGCCCACGTCATGGACCGATGCCATGGAGGTCGCTGCTCGCGGTCTGCTCGAGGCGAGGGACAACGGCGGGGTTGGTGTGCTGACCGGCGGCCGGCTGACCGTCACCGACGCCTACGCCTACGCGAAGTTCGCCCGACTGGCCTTGCGCACCAACGACATCGACTTCCGCGCTCGGCAGCACTCGGCCGAGGAGGCGGCGTTCCTTGCTGCCCGGGTGGCCGGCGGCACCCCGGAGAGCACCGGCGTGTCGTACGCCGCACTGGAGAAGGCGACGGCCGTGTTGCTGGTCGCGCTGGAACCGGAAGAGGAGTCGCCGATCCTGTTCCTTCGGCTGCGCAAGGCGTCTCGGCGCGGAGTGCCGGTGTTCTCGCTCGGTGCGCTGACCACCCGCAGCCTGGAGAAGATGGCCGGCACGCTGGTCGGTGCGGTGCCCGGTGACGAGCCCGCGGTGGTGACGGCGCTGGCCTCGGACACGCTGGCCGGAGCCGGCGTCCCGGACGCGGAGCACCGCAACAAACTGGGTGCGCTGCTGCGCACCCCCGGCGCCGTGCTGCTGGTCGGCGAGCGGGCCGCGGAAATCCCGGGCTTGCTGACCGCCGTCGCCGAGCTGACCGGGGTGACCGGCGCCAGCCTGGCCTGGGTGCCGCGGCGGGCGGGGGAGCGCGGCGCGCTCGACGCCGGCGCGCTCGGCGTGCTGCTTCCCGGTGGCCGGCCGGTGTCCGATCCCGCGGCGCGCGCCGAGGTGGAGCGGGCATGGGGCGCGTCCCTGCCCGAGACGCCCGGACGCGACACTGCTGGGATTCTCGCCGCGGTGGGCATCAGCGAACCCTTTGCCGAACCCGATACCGGCTCGGCCGCTGAGGATGGTTCGGGTGATGGAGCGCTCGACGAGCCCGCACGGGGACTCGCCGGGCTGCTGATCGGTGGTGTGCAGATCTCCGACCTGCCGGACCCGGCGGCCGCGCTTGCCGCGGTGGCCAGCGCCGGCTTCGTGGTCAGCCTGGAGATCAGGGCCAGCGCCTTCACCGAACTGGCCGACGTGGTGTTCCCGGTCGCGGCCGCGGTCGAGAAGTCCGGGGCCTACGTCAACTGGGAGGGCCGGACCAGGCCGTTCGCGGCGGCGTTGCCGCAGGCGGGCACCCTGGACGAGGCCAGGATCCTGGACACCCTCGGTGTCGAGATGGACGTCGACCTGTTCACCCAGACGCCGGCGGCGGCGTCCGCCGACATGGCGCGGCTGGGTACCTGGACCGGCGAGCGCACGTTGTCGCCGGCGGCGGTCGGCGTGCCCGCAGCGGCCGCGACTGTGCCTGTAGGCGAGCGGCGGGATGGGTTCGTGCTGGCCTCCTGGCGGATGAATCTGGACGGCGGACGCGGGCTGGACGGTGAGCCGCATCTGGCCGGCACCGCCCGGCCGGACGTGGCCCGGCTGTCCGCGGCCAGCGCTGCCGCGCTCGGCGTGCGGGACGGCGACGTGGTCTCGGTCCGCGGCCCGGCCAGCGCGATCACGCTGCCGGTGGCGGTCACCGAAATGCTCGACGAAGTTGTCTGGCTACCCGCCCGGATCGACGGCATCGGCACACCGGGACGGCTCGGCGCGAACGTCGCCGACCGGGTCCAGGTGGTGGCCGCCGGCGACACCGGCGCGGCCGCAGGAAAGGGACGCTGATGAGCGCACTGCCCGGCGCGACCATGTGGCTGGCCGATACCGCCGTTCCCGATCCGGACGGTTCGGTGCAGCCGCTGCTCTCCGACGACCCCTGGTGGCTGATGCTCGTCAAGGCGTTGATGGTGTTCGTCATCCTGCTGCTGCTGACCCTGTTCGTGATCTGGTTCGAGCGGCGCGTGGTGGGCCGCATGCAGCACCGGCCCGGGCCGAACGTCAACGGTCCGTTCGGCCTGCTGCAATCGCTGGCCGACGCGGTGAAACTGCAGTTCAAGGAGGGCATCATCCCGGCGCGGGCGGACAAGTTCGTCTACATCGCTGCGCCGGTGATGGCGGCGATCCCGGCCTTCCTGATCTTCTCGATCATCCCGGTCGGCGGCGAGGTCACCATGTTCGGCCAGCAGACCGCGCTGCAGCTCACCGACCCGCCGGTGGGCGTGCTGGTCGCGCTGGCACTGGCGTCGGTGGGTGTGTACGGCATCGTGCTCGGCGGCTGGGCGTCCGGGTCGACGTACCCGATCCTCGGCGGCATGCGCGCCGCGGCGCAGATGATCTCCTACGACGTGGCCATGGGCCTGTCGTTCGTCGCGGTGTTCCTGTACGCCGGCACGCTGTCCACCTCGGCGATCGTCACCCAGCAGGAGCCCGGCTGGTACATCTGGCTGCTGCCGGTGTCGTTCATCGTCTACTGCGTCTCGATGGTCGGGGAGACCAACCGCGCGCCGTTCGACATGGCCGAGGCCGAGGGCGAACTGGTCGGCGGCTTCAACACCGAGTACTCCTCGATGCGGTTCGGGCTGTTCTTCCTGGCCGAGTACATCAACATGATCAACGTCTCGGCGATCGCGGTGACGCTGTTCCTCGGCGGATGGCGTGCCCCCTGGCCGTTCTCGCTGTTGCCGTGGGCCAACCAGGGTTACTGGACCATGGTGTGGTTCTTCATCAAGGTGCTGGGGTTCATGTTCGTGTTCGTCTGGCTCCGCGGCAGCCTGCCCCGGGTCAGGTACGACCAGTTCATGTCCATCGGCTGGAAGGTACTCATCCCGGTCTCCCTGGTGTGGATCGTGCTGGTCGGATCCGTCCGGGTGCTGCGGAACTCCGAGGGCTTCAGCACCGTCGAGGTGCTGCTGTGGGTGGGCATCCCGTTGGCCCTGCTGCTCGTCGCGGTGGTGCTGTGGCCGCAACGACGCTCCCGCGAGCAGGAGGCCCAGGACCTGCGGGACGAGCAGGAGGACGAACTCGAGCTGTCCCGACCGCCGGGCTATCACGGCGTCGTGCCGGAGTCCGGCGGTCGCTACCCGGTGCCTCCGCTCGACCTGAAGGTGCCGATCGCGCCGATCCGCCGGGTGGGCGTCATCGACGATCAGCGGGCGCAGCGGCCGGCCGTCACCAGCGGCGCCGCCCGCACCCCCAACGCGCCGGGAGGCAGCGATGTCGTTTCTTGATCCCGTCAAGGGATTCGGGGTCACCTTCGCGACGATGTTCAAGCCGGTCGTCACCGAGGACTACCCCAAGCATCCCGACCAGCCGGCCCCGCGCTACCACGGGCGTCACCAGCTGAACCGTCACCCCGATGGGCTGGAGAAGTGCGTGGGCTGCGAGTTGTGCGCCTGGGCGTGCCCGGCGGACGCGATCTTCGTCGAGGGCGCGGACAACACCGAGGAGGCCCGGTTCTCCCCGGGGGAGCGGTACGGGAAGAACTACCAGATCAACTACCTGCGCTGCATCGGGTGCGGGTTGTGCATCGAGGCCTGCCCGACCCGCTCGCTGACCATGACCAACGAGTACGAGCTCGCCGACGACGAACGGCAGCGGCTGATCTACACCAAGGACATGCTGCTGGCGCCGTTGCTGCCCGGCATGGAGCAGCCGCCGCACCCGATGCGCCTCGGCGACGAGCACGACTACTACGCACGTGGGCCGGAACTGCTGCGGCAGGCCCAGGAGTCCGGTTCGGTTTCCGGCCGGACGGCCGGCGACGACGCACACACCCCGACGGGAGCGCCGTCGTGATCGCCCAGCTGGCCGGCAGCGCACTGCTGAGCGCCGCGCAGGCCGTCGCCGACACCGCGACCGACGCGGCCACCGAGACCGGCGGCGAGCAGATCGCGTTCTGGGTATTGGCGCCGCTGGCCCTGCTCGGCGCGGTCGGCATGGTGCTGTCCCGCGGCGCGGTGCACTCGGCGCTGTGGCTGGTGCTGACCATGCTCTGCCTCGGCTGCCTGTACATCATCCAGGACGCGCAGTTCCTCGGCTTCGTGCAGATCATCGTCTACACCGGCGCGATCATGATGCTGTTCCTGTTCGTGCTGATGCTGACCGGCCGGGACGCCGGCGACTCGATCTTCGAACCCCTGCGCGGGCAGCGGATGATCGCCACGGTCGTCGGCATCGCGTTCGTCACGCTGGTGGTGACCGGCCTGTTGCGGGCGCTTGACGTCACGCCGACCGTCGGGCTGGCGGGCGCGCAGGTCGACCGGGGCGCTGTCGGGTCGATCGCCGCGGTGCTGTTCACCGACTACCTGTTCCCGTTCGAGCTGACCAGCGCGCTGCTGATCGTCGCGGCCACCGGTGCGATGGTGCTCACCCACATCGAGCGGGCGCCGGGTGAGCGCAAGAACCAGCGGCAGCGGGTGTACGAGCGGATGCGCTCGGACCGGATGTCGCCGCTGCCGGGGCCCGGGGTGTTCGCGACCTCGTCGTCGAACGCCACGCCTGCGCTGCTACCCGACGGGACCATCGCACCGGGATCGGTGTCCGAGTTGGTGGAGTTCTCCGAGAGCGAGCGGGTCGCCCGGAGCTACCGGAGCGGCACCATCCTGACGGCCATCGAGACGACCGAGCATCCGCACCGTATCGACGCGCCCGTCACTGGTTCCTCGGCCCCCGACCACTCCGACGGCCCGCCGGCCGACGGTGGTGAACGGCGATGAGCGCCAATCACTACCTGGTGCTGTCCGCGCTGCTGTTCGGGATCGGCGCGATCGGGTTCCTGGTGCGCAAGAACGCGATCGTGGTGTTCATGTGCGTGGAGCTGATGCTCAACGCGGTCAATCTGTCGCTCGTGACGTTCTCCAGCATGTGGGGAAACCTGAACGGCGTCGTTTTCGCGTTTTTCGTGATGGTCGTGGCCGCGGCGGAAGTGGTCGTCGGGCTGGCCATCATCATGTCCATCTTCCGGAGTCGGCGCAGTGCCTCGGTCGACGACGCGAACCTGCTCAAGTTCTGACCGGGAGACAAGCACACCGTGACGGGAATCTACGGCGCCTCGTGGCTGCTGATCGCGCTGCCGCTGGCCGGCGCGATCGTGCTGCTGCTGGGCGGCCGCCTGCTGGACCGGGTGGGCCACCTCATCGGCTGCGCCACCATCATCGCCGCCTTCGTGCTGGGCCTGTTCGTGTTCGCCGCGCTCGCGTCCGACCCGGTGAGCGATCGTGTGCACGAGGTGTCGATCTTCACCTGGATCCAGTCCGGGACGTTGGACATCGACTTCGGGCTCTTCATCGACCCGCTGTCGGTGACCTTCGTGCTGCTGATCACCGGTGTCGGCGCGTTGATCCACATCTACTCGATCGGCTACATGGAGCACGACGCCGACCGGCGCAAGTTCTTCGCCTACATGAACCTGTTCGTGGCGGCCATGCTGCTGCTGGTGCTGGGTAACTCCTTCGTCACCCTGTACGGCGGGTGGGAGGGCGTTGGCCTGGCGTCGTACCTGCTGATCGGATTCTGGTCGGACCGGCCGGCCGCGGCCTCGGCGGCCAAGAAGGCGTTCGTGATGAACCGGGTCGGTGACGTCGGGCTGGCGCTGGCCATCTTCCTGATGTTCAAGGAGATGGGCACGGTCTCGTTCACCGGCGTCTTCGACCGCATCGGCACGCTGGCCGAACAGTCCCCGGGCACGGTCACCGTGATCGCGTTGCTGCTCCTGCTCGGCGCCTGCGGCAAGTCCGGCCAGGTCCCGCTGCAGGCGTGGTTGCCCGACGCCATGGAAGGCCCGACCCCTGTCTCCGCGCTGATCCACGCGGCGACCATGGTCACGGCCGGCGTGTACCTGATCGCCCGCTGCTCGCCGATCTACGACCTGACCTCCGACGGCGGGCTGGTGGTCGCCATCATCGGCACGGTGACGTTGCTGGTCGGCTGCATCGGCGGCTGCGCCAAGGACGACATCAAGAAGGTGCTTGCCTACTCGACCGTCTCGCAGATCGGCTACATGTTCCTGGCCGTCGGGCTCGGCGCCGGCGTCTACGCGCTAGGCATCCTGCTGCTGCTGTGCCACGGCTTCTTCAAGGCCGGGCTGTTCCTCGGTGCCGGCTCGGTGATGCACGCGATGTCGGACGACGTGGACATGAGGCACTACGGCGGGCTGGCCCGCAAACTGCCGATCACCTTCGTCACGATGAGCTGCGCCTACCTGGCGATCATCGGCTTCCCGCTGTTCGACGGCTTCTACGCGAAGGACCCGATCATCGAGGCGGCCTTCGCCGCCGAGGGCGCCGAGGGCTGGCTGCTCGGCTCGGCCGCGCTGATCGGCGCCGGCATCACCGCGTTCTACATGACCCGGTTGATGATCATGACGTTCTTCGGCGAGCCGCGCTGGAAGCAGCTCAAGACGGCCTCGGGCGAGGACTACCACCCGCACGAGTCCAAGCCGGTGATGACCGTTCCGATGATCATCCTGGCGGTGGGTTCGGTCGGCGCCGGCGCCGTCCTGGCGATCAACGACCGGTTGGCGAACTGGCTTGCCCCGTCCGTAGGACCCTACGAGCACCCCGAGCCCCCGATCGCGCCGATCGTCATCACCGTCGCCACGCTGGCCGTCGTCGCCGTCGGGGTGTTCATCGCCTACTGGATCATCGGCCGCCGCCCGGTGCCGCTGACCGCGCCGATGCCCGTCACCCCGCTGGTGGCGCTGGCCCGTGCCGACGTCGGCGGCAACGCGATCAACGAGACGCTGGTCGCCCGGCCCGGCATCTGGCTCACCGGGACGCTGGTCTACACCGACGCCAAGGGCGTCGACGGCGCGGTGAACGGCGTGGCCGCCACCCTGGGTGGGCTGTCCGGCCGATGGCGGCACTGGCAGAACGGCTACGTCCGGTCCTATGCGCTGTCCATGTTCGCCGGCACTCTCGCCGTCATCCTGCTGCTGCTGTTGGTGAGGTTCGCGTGAGCACCCCCCGTCCCCCGTTGATGGCGCGGATCAACTTCGTCAGCGCGGATGAACTCGTTCACTTCCGTCACTCCAGTCCCATAACCGCGACGTTGAGCCGCGCTGGGGAACTCGGGCACCTCCGTCAGCCCAGGCCCCTCACCGGTCTCATGGCGCGCGCGGATGAACTCGCACACTCCTGTCACTCCGGTCCCATAACCGCAACGATGAGCCGCGCCGGGGATGTTGATCCGCGCCGTCAAGGGGCGGCCGGGGCTGACCGTTCGACCGTGGGCACGACCGGGGGAGTCCAGCGATGACCAACTCTCTGTACCTGCCGATCCTGATGCTGCTGCCGCTCGCCGGAGCGGTGGTGGTGGCCGGGATGTCCGGGGCGCCGGCGAAGACGGTCAAGCTGACCGCGCTGGGCTTCTCGATCGTCGAGCTGGCTGTGGCGATCGCGTTGTGGGTCGCCTACCGCTCCTCGATGAACAGCTCGCCGGATATCGAAGCCGCCGCCGCTCCGTTCAAGGAGATCTTCTCGGTGGAGTGGATCCCGTCGTTCGGGGTCAGCTTCTCCCTGGGTGTGGACGGCATCTCGCTGACGATGATCGCCCTGATCGCCGTGCTGGTGCCGATCGTGCTCGGCGCTTCCTGGGAGGAGAAGCTCCCGGCCGGCCGGACCATCGGCGGCTACTTCGCGCTGCTGCTGGCGCTGCAGGCGGCGATGATCGGGGTATTCGCGGCCACCGACGTCTTCGTCTTCTACGTCATGTTCGAGGTCATGCTGATCCCGATGTACTTCCTCATCGGCGCTTTCGGCGGCGTCCGTCGGGCCTACGCGGCGACCAAGTTCTTCCTGTACTCGCTGCTCGGCGGCCTGCTGATGCTGGCCTCGGTGATCGGCCTGTACGTGGCGTCGGGGAACGTGCTGCCCGCCGGCACCTTCGACTGGGAGACGCTGCGTTCCATCTCGAGCCAGATCCCGGAGTCCACCCAGATGTGGATCTTCGCCGGGTTCGCCATCGCCTTCGCCATCAAGGCACCGCTGGTGCCGCTGCACACCTGGCTGCCCGACGCCGGTGCCGAAGCACCGGTCGGGGCCGGCACGTTGCTGGTCGGGGTGCTGGACAAGGTCGGCACTTTCGGGTTCCTGCGGATCTGCCTGCCGCTGCTGCCCGCGGCGAGCGCCAAGCTGGCGTGGTTGATCATCCTGCTGGCCGTCATCGGCATCGTCTACGGGGCGATCGTCGCCGCCGGTCAGAGCGATCTCAAACGATTCGTGACGTTCACCTCGATCGCGCACTTCGGTTTCATCGCGCTCGGCGTCTTCGCGTTCACCACCCAGTCGATCGCCGGCGCCGCGCTGTACATGGTCAATCACGGCATCGCGACGGGGCTGCTGTTCATCGTCGTCGGCATGCTGGCCGCCCGTGGCGGATCCAGGCTGATCGGCGATTACGGCGGCGTCTGGAAGGTGGCGCCGCTGCTGGGCGGCATGTTCCTGGTCGCCTCGCTGGCCGCCGTCGCGCTGCCGGGCACGAACTCGTTCGTCTCCGAGTTCCTCGTGCTGATCGGCACCTTCACCCGCTACCCGGGCTGGGCCGTGATCGCCACCATCGGCATCGTGCTGGCCGCGGTCTACATGCTGTGGGTTTTCCAGCGCACCATGTTCGGCCCGATCAGGGGCGTCGGCGTGCTCGGCGAGGACTTCGGGCTGGACGCCCGGGTGCCCGTGACGGTCGGCGGGCCAACTGGGTCGTCAGCATCGGCCGGCCTGTCGGGCGCGGCCGCCGATTTCGAAGGCATGGCACCCGCACCTGGGCCGGCCTTCGACGCCGCCGAGGATGCGGGGGAAGGGCACGCCGCGCCGCACTCCCGCACCGCCGCGGTGCACGCCAAGTTCGGTGACCTGACCGGCAGGGAGGTCGCCGTGCTGACCCCGCTCGTCGCGCTGATCATCCTGCTCGGTGTCTACCCGCAGCCGGTGCTGGACGTCATCAACCCGACCGCGCAGCGCACCATGGTCGACGTCGGCTTCACCGATCCGGTACCGCCCGCGACCGCCCCGTCCGTCGGAGGTGGCGAATGACCGCATTGAGCCTGCTCGCTGCCGCCTCGGCCAGCGGGGCACCGACCGACCCGATCGTGGTGCCGCCGATCGACTTCGGCGTGCTGATGCCGATGCTGATCGTGCTCGGCGCGGCGTGTCTGGCGATCCTGGTGGAGGCGTTCCTGCCGCGTTCGGTGCGCTACCCGACCCAGGTCGTGCTGGGCATCGCGGCGATCGGCGCCGCGTTGGCCTGGACCGTCTACGGCGCGGTGAACGACGATTTCGCGGTGACCTTCAGCGGCGCAGTGGCGGTGGACGCCGGCACGTACGTGATGTGGGGTGTGCTGCTGGTGCTGGCCATCCCGTCGGTGCTGATGATGGCGGACAAGGTGTCCGAGCCGGGTGGCGCGTTCGTCAGCCAGGCGGCCGCCCAGGTCGGCTCACCCCGGGACCGGGTGGCCACCCAGGTCGCCGCGCCCATGCAGACCGAGGTCTTCCCGCTGACGCTGTTCGCGGTCGGCGGGATGATGGTGTTCCCCGCCGCCGCCGACCTGGTCACGCTGTTCGTCGCCCTCGAGGTGCTCTCGCTCCCGCTGTACCTGCTGTGCGGGCTGGCCCGGCGGCGCCGGCTGATCTCCCAGGAAGCCGCGGTCAAGTACTTCCTGCTCGGTGCGTTCACCTCGGCGATCTTCGTGTACGGGCTGGCGCTGCTGTACGGCTACTCCGGCTCCACCCGGTTCGCCGCCATCGCCGAGCAGTCAAGGGCCGGGGGTACCAGCGACGCGCTGCTGCTCGGCGGGATCGCGCTGGTCGTCGTCGGCCTGCTGTTCAAGGCGTCGGTCGGCCCGTTCCACCTGTGGACACCCGACGTGTACCAGGGAGCACCGACCCCGGTGACCGCGTTCATGGCCTCCTGCACCAAGGTGGCCGCGTTCGCCGCGATGCTCCGGGTGTGCTTCTCCGCCCTGCAGCCGATGACCTGGACGTGGCAGCCGGTGCTGGCGATCATCGCCGCCGCATCCATGATCATCGGTTCGGTCATCGGGATCACCCAGACCGATATGAAGCGGATGCTGGCGTACTCCTCGGTGGCCCACGCCGGTTTCATCCTGATCGGTGTGCTGGCGATGTCCGAGCAGGGGGCCTCGGCGACGATGTTCTACCTGCTCACCTACGGCATGGCCACCATTGGCGCGTTCGCCATTCTGACGGTGGTGCGCAAGGGCGACGGCGAGGCCTCCCACGTCTCCGACTGGGCCGGGTTGGCCAAGCGGTCGCCGGTGCTGGCGGCCTCGATGAGCCTGTTCCTGCTGTCCTTTGCCGGGATCCCGCTCACCGCCGGCTTCATCGCCAAGCTGAGCGTGTTCACCGCGGGGATGCAGGCCGGGTACGGCTGGCTCGTCGTCATCGCCATGCTGGCCACGGCCGTCACCGCGTTCTTCTACCTGCGGATCGTGGTGGTCATGTACTTCTCCGACCCCGCGGTCGAGGTGGGCGAGCTGACCCCGGAGGGCCGGTCGCGCGCCGCGCTCGACGCCCCGTACGTGGTCGTGCCGGGCATCCTGACGGTCATCGTGATCACCGTGGCGGTGGTGATCACCCTCGGGCTGGGGTTGTATCCCGGTCCGGTGCTGGACCTGCTGACCGTCCCGATCCCGCTGCTGTCGTGACAGTCTCGCCGGCCGGGCACACCACAGTGGGAAGTACCATTCGATCGGTCGGTCCGGGTGGGCCGAATCCTGACATACAGTCGGCGATGTGAACGCGCCGACCATGCTGACGGGCATCGAACTCGCCGACGCCGATCTGTCGGCGCGGGTGAGCGACGGCCTCGCCCGGGTAGAGGACCTGTTGGAGCGCGAACTCATCAGCGACTTCGACTTCGTCACCGAGGCCGCCGGGCATCTGATGCATGCCGGCGGGAAGCGGTTCCGGCCGCTGTTCACCCTGGTCGCCGCGGGGATCGGGCCGCGTCCGCAGTCCGAGGACGTGGTGGTCGCCTCCGCCGTTGTCGAGCTGATCCATCTGGCGACGCTGTACCACGACGACGTGATGGACGAGGCGGACCTGCGCCGCGGGGCGAAGTCGGCGAACGCGCGCTGGGACAACTCGATCGCGATCCTGACCGGCGACTTCCTCTTCGCGCACGCGTCGCGGCTGGTCGCCGGGCTCGGCCCGGAGGCGGTGCGGATCATCGCGGAGACCTTCGCCGAACTGGTCACCGGGCAGACCCGGGAAACGGTCGGGCCGCGGCCCGGTGACGACCCGATCCGCCATCACCTCACCGTGCTGGACGAGAAGACCGCCGCGCTGATCGACACCTGCGCGCGGTACGCCGGGATCTTCTCGGGGGCCGAGGACCACGAGATCGCCGCCCTGCGCCGGTACGGACGCGCCGTGGGGATGGCGTTCCAGATCTCCGACGACATCATCGACATCGCCTCCGCCGACTCCGGCAAGACGCCCGGCACGGACCTCCGCGAGGGCGTGCGCACCCTGCCGGTGCTGTTTACGCTGGCCGACCCGGCCGCCGATCCGCGGCTGCGGG
Organism: Nakamurella sp.; assembly: GCA_035633315.1. Lineage (GTDB taxonomy): Bacteria > Actinomycetota > Actinomycetes > Mycobacteriales > Nakamurellaceae > Nakamurella. The sequence goes on from DASQFG010000158.1 coordinate 14,801, forward strand.
AGTTGGTGTCCGGTCCGATCACCGCGGAGCACGAGGTGACCGAGGCCGTGGACCTGCTGCGCTGCTCTGTCGGGCTGGCCACCGCTCGGGACACCCTGAGCGGGTATGCCGCCGCCGCCGAGGCGGAGCTGGAGCTGCTGCCGGAATCACCATCGCGGGATGCCCTCGCCTCGCTCGCCGGTTTCGTGGTGGCCCGCACACGCTGATTGCTGGCGGCCCGGTGGTCGCCGAGCGGTGGTTCCCTCCGTCGACGTCGCGTGGGTTGGCTATGGGGCCCGGCACGTTGCTCCGGGTGCCCGATCGTTGCTCGTGCTGCAGCAGGGGAGTCGCACGTTCGCGGAAAGCAGGGCTCCGCGGCGTGAGCATCGTGCGGGCAGTGGGTGCCCGCCGGGTGTCCCGCCTCGCGGTGTTTGCGCGACTACCCGAGCACGTTCGGCCGGCTCGCTGCCCGCCCCCGCCTATGTGGCGGCGCGGGCCGCGTGCCGCGCGCGCATCCGCTCGCGCTGCTCGACGAACCGGGTGGCCTGCGCGTCGAGCCCGACGAGGAAGTCCGAGAGCTCCTCGCGCGCCTTCTCGCCGTCCGGGCCGAAGTCGTCGCGGTCGAAGATCTTCCAGAACTTCAGCACCGGCTGGATGACCGCGTCGTGGTGCAGCCGCAGGTCGTAGATGCCGGCCTTGGCGATGGTGACGGAGTTGCGCTGGAAGTCGGTCATGCCCGCGCCCGGCATGGTGAAGCCGACGACCTCGTCGCGGATCGCGGACATCGTCTCGTCCGGGGCCAGGTCGAGGGCGGCGGCCACCAGGTTCCGGTAGAAGATCATGTGCAGGTTCTCGTCCTGCGCGATGCGGCCCAACAACTGCTCGGCGACGGGGCATCCGGTGGCGGCGCCGGTGTTGCGGTGCGAGACCCGGGTCGCCAGTTCCTGGAACGAGACGTACGCGACGGCTTGCAGCGCCGTCTTCTCGCCGGAGTCGTAGCCCGCGGTCATGTGCTCCATCCGCAAGGCCTCGAGCTTGACCGGGTCGACGCCGCGGGTGACCACCAGGTAGTCGCGCAGGGCGATGCCGTGCCGGCCCTCCTCGGCGGTCCACCGGCCGACCCACTGACCCCAGGCGCCGTCCCGGCCGAACCGGGTGGCGATCTCGCGGTGGTAGGACGGCAGGTTGTCCTCGGTGAGCAGGTTGACGACCATCGCGGTCTTGGCCACCGGATCGAGCGGCGAGTCCTCCGGCACCCAGTCCTCGCCGCCCAGGAACGCGAAGTCCCGGCCGCGACTCCACGGGATGTAGTCGTGCGGCTGCCAGTCCTTGGCGATCGCCATGTGCCGGTTGAGGTTGTCCTCGACCACGCCTTCCAACTCGTACAGCAGCCGCGCTTGTAGCCCTTCCGGCCCGGACGGGATGCGGTCGTTCGTGGTCACGCCGCCTTCCCCTGGGTGATCGATGCTGCCGTCCGGCACGCACTGCCGGGCGTCCGGCGTCGAAGCGAAAGGGGAAGGGGCATGGAGACTCCGAACGCTGAAGGTGATCTCGCGGTTGTCGCCAGGGTAGTCGAGAACACGACGAGTGGCGGACCCCAAGTATGGTGAGCCTCACCTCAGCCACGCAATGACGACAGGCTCATGACGCGATGTCGGGGTCACTTCCTCTGTGTCAATTCCCGCTGACAATCTCCTCAACGGTGCGAACGGCGAGCGCCACGAAGCCGGGGTTCGTCTCGAGGTAGTACGGAATGATCATCGCCGCCTGCAGCAGGGCGATTCCGCGCGCCCGGCTCCAGGTGACGTCATCGACGTCGAGGGCATCTCGAAAGACCGTTCGTCCGCGGTGACCGAAGACGCTCCATGCGGCGATGACGTCCGTTGCCGGATCGCCGACGCCCACGCCGCCGAAGTCGATGACCGCGCCGAGCCGGCCGCCGTCGAGAAGGATGTTGGGCCTGAGAAGGTCGGCGTGTATCCACACCGGCGTTCCGGTCCACACCGGTGCCTGCAGCGCCTGTTCCCAGGCGACGGTTGCCGCGTCGCTGTCAATCACGCCGCGCGCCGAATCGAGGGCCGCGCGGGTCGCCGGGTCGGCCTCCGCCAGTGGCGTGCGACCCGCCCGGGGCGCGTCGGCGACCGGATCTGTGCGGCGCAGCTCGAGGACGAACCGCGCGAGGTCTCGCGCAGCCCTGGCTTCGTCGTCGACGGACCCATCTGCGTAGGGCCGGCCTTCGATCCAGCGGTAGATCGCCCAGGAGAACGGATAGCTGCTGGTGGGATGGCCCAGTTCAACCGGCTCAGGAATCCGCAGGGACAGCCGTGGCGCGAGCTTCGGGAGCCAGCGCCACTCCCGGTGCACATCACGGGACCACGCCGCCACCCGCGGCAGCCTCACACACCGCTGGTCCCCGAGCCGGAAGATGGCGTTGACCGTCGCTGTCGACGGGACTGGATCGATCGGGAGGTCCGTCAGGTGCGGGAATTGTCCGGCGACCAACTGCTCGACGAGCTGGACGTCGATGTCGACCTCGCCGTCATGCATCTTCACTGGCTGCCTGCCGTGTCAGGGTGTGCGCCCCAGCAGCCCCAGCAGCCGGTCCTGCACGCTCGCATCGGCCGGCACCGGCACCTCGGGCCCGCACACCCCGCCCATGCGCAGATTGCCGGCCAGCTTGGACGCATCGGCGTAGACCCGGTGCACCTCATCGGCCGGCAAGGTCTCGTCCTGACCGGTGGCCCGCGCGATGTCCCATCCGTGCACCAGCAGGTCGAATCCGAGGAACCCGTCGACCGTCTTCTGCACGCTGGTCCGGCCGAACATGCCGTCATATTCCGCGCCGGCCCTGGCCGGGTCGTCCAGCAACTCCTGCATCGTCTCCCGCGCTTCCACCCACGCGGCCCGGGGGTCGTCGTCCACCGATGTGGTCAGCGTCACCACCACCCCGCCGTACTTCGGCATGTTCGCGTGACTGTCGATGACGTGCTGCAGGACCTGCCGGGCGTTCCAGTCCTCGCAGGGCGAGGGGCTGTCCCAGCGACCGGCGGGCACGGCGTCGACCCGCCGGGTGAACTCGGTGGAGAGCTTGCGGTAACGATCGGAGATATCAGTCATGGTGCCGACCGTAGACGGGGCCGCAAGGACGGTCTTGGACAATCCCGTCCGGGCTGCGAGCCGGCGATCCG
>DASQFG010000159.1:0-4998 GCA_035633315.1 Nakamurella sp.
GCACCCTCAACGTCCGGGGCAGGGTGGCGATGAGGGACGGTCAGAAGGTCATCTACAACCCCGACTACGACCTGCTGCCGGTTCACGCGTGACGGAGTCACACCGAGGAACCTCTGACGCGACCGGAGCCCAGGATCGGGGAGCCCAGGATCGGGGAGGCCAGGTGCCACCCGACCGGGAGCTCGAGCGGGTAGACCTGTCGGGGTTGAACCCGGACGACCTGGCGGACCTGGCCCGGCGGGAATCGCCGGAATCCGCCCACGGGGCGGCCACAGCGGATCGTCCTGGAGAGCCGCAGCCCGGCCAGGATGCGGACCAGGCCGGCCCCGAGGTCGGTTCCGCGGAGGAGCGCGCCACCCCCACCGTCTGGCAGCAGATCGGCGGCCCGATGGGCATGGTCGACTCAGGTCTGCCGGTGGTCGTCTTCGTGGTCGTCAATGCCATCGCCGGGCTGGGCTGGGGGATCGGGGCGGCACTGGCCGCCGGGGTGCTCATCGCCGGGATGCGGATCGCGCGGCGGCGACCGGTGACCCAGGCGATCGCCGGGCTGTTCGGCGTCGGCATCGCGGCCTTCATCGCCTACCGCACCGGCACCGCGAAGGGCTATTTCCTGCTCGGTATCTGGAGTTATCTGCTCTACGGCGGGGCTCTGCTGCTGTCGATGATCGTCAGGTGGCCGCTGGTCGGCGTCATCTGGGAGGGCATCAACGGACGGGGTGCCGGGTGGCGGTCCGACAAGCGACTGGTTCGCCGCTACGACTGGGCGACGTTCGTCTGGGTGGTGGTTTTCGCCGCCCGCTACCTGGTGCAGAACTACCTCTACGACAACGATCTGGTCGGCTGGCTGGCGGCCGTGCGGCTGCTGATGGGCTATCCGTTGTTCATCGCGGCCATCGCGATCTCGCTGGTGATCGTGGCCGGTACCGCGGCTGCCCGCGAGCACGGCGGGGTACTCAAGGAGCGCATCGTGGCCCTGCGGCGCGGTCAGCGGGGCAACCCGCAGTCCGGACGTGGGAAACCGGGCCACGACTGAAAAACGGCCTAGCGCAAGGCCTCTCGCACGTCGTTCTCCACCTCGGTGGAGGCCACGAACAGCAGTTCGTCGCCGGGTTCCAGTGGTTCATCGGGCTGTGGGACGATCACCCGGCCGCCGCGCAGAATGGTCACCAGCGCGGCATCGCGGGGGAGTCGCAGGTCGCGGACGGGCCGGCCCGCGATGCTGGTGGTCTTGGGCAGAGTGACCTCGACGAGGTTGACCTGGCCCTGACGCAGGGTGAACAGCCGGACCAGGTCGCCGACCGTCACCGCCTCCTCGACCAGCGCGGCCAGGATGCGGGGCGTCGACACCGCGACGTCCACCCCCCAGGCGTCGGTGAACAGCCATTCGTTGCGCGGATCGTTGACCCGCCCGACCACCCTGCCGACCGCGAACTCGGTCTTGGCCAGCAGCGACACCACAAGGTTCACCTTGTCGTCGCCCGTGCAGGCGATCACCACGTCGCAGGTCTGCAGGCCGGCGTCCTCCAGCAGCTCGACCTCGCAGGCATCGGCCAGCACCCATTCGGCCGCCTCGATGCGCTCGGGCTTGATCGCGCCGGCGTCCCGGTCGATCAGCATGACCTCGTGGCCGTTTTCGACGAGCTCCCCGGCGATGGACCGACCGACCGACCCGGCCCCGGCAATGGCGATCCTCATCGGAGATGCTCCCTCGGGCAGTCGCCGGTGACCTCACCGACGATGGAACGGCGCACGGGGCCGGCCCCCACAGCGCCGATAGCAGCGATCCTCATCACAAACCGTCCACCGGCGAGATCGCGGCCTTGTCGCCGACGTCATGCACGTCCTTGGACAGCACCGATGCGTAGATGAGGTCACCTTCCTGGACGACGGTGTCGTGCGTCGGCAGCAGTCCATTGCCGAACCGCACCACGAACGCGGTGTGCACGCCAATCGCCGCCTCGAACTCCGCCAGCGGCCGCCCGATCCAGTGCCGGTGGTACGGCAGGTTGACGATCGTGACGGTGCCCGACGGGTCGCGCCACTCGCTGATCAGCCCCTCAGGGATCATCGCGCGCAACAACCGGTCGGTCGTCCACGGGACGGTCGCCACCGTCGGGATGCCGAGCCGCTCGTACACCTGCGCCCGCTTGGCGTCGTAGATCCGCGCCACCACGGTTTCCACGTTGAACTGCTCGCGGGCCACCCTGGCGGCGATGATATTGGAGTTGTCGCCCGAGGAAACCGCCGCGAACGCATGCGCCTCGCTGATCCTGGCCCTGATCAGCACGTCCCGGTCGAAGCCGACACCGGTGACCTGCTGGCCATGGAAATCGGCGCCCAGCCGCCGGAAGGCGGACGGTTCCCGGTCGATGACCGCCACCGAATGCCCCGCGCGACCAAGCTGGCGAGCCAGCGACGAGCCGACACGGCCGCACCCCATGATCACGATGTGCACGGCGGTGCCCCTTCGCTGGTGCTCGTGTCTAGGCTGGCGGCTCGGCTCGATCGAGTGTGCCCGACGGGCCGAATACCGGCGAGTAGCAACCTACAACTCTCCAAGTGTCACCGTACCTTCGCCTCGCTGGGCGCCGGGTGCAACGGCGCCCGGCGCGAGGTGGCGCGTGCCACGGACGCTCTGTGGGCTGTCGGCAATGTCGTTACCCAGAGGTGACCTGCCCATGTGCGCCGTGACGCCTGCTCACCGTAGGCTCCGGATTTGTGTCCAAGCTGACCACTGCCGCCAAGCGCCTGCTGGTCGGCCGGCCGTTCCGTAGCGATCGGCTCGCGCACACCCTGCTGCCCAAACGCATCGCGCTGCCCGTGTTCGCCTCGGACGCACTGTCCAGCGTCGCCTATGCCCCCGGCGAGATCTTCGCCGTGCTGTCGGTGGCCGGCCTGGCCGCGTACGCCTACGCGCCGTGGGTGGCCATCCTGGTCTGCCTGGTCATGGTGGTTGTTGTTGCCTCCTACCGGCAGAACGTGCATGCGTATCCCAGCGGGGGCGGCGACTATGAGGTGGTCACCAAGAACCTCGGACCGAGGTTCGGCCTGCTGGTCGCCAGTGCGTTACTCGTCGACTACATCCTGACGGTCGCGGTATCGACGGCCGCGGGTGTTGCCAACATCGGGTCGGCGATCGACGTCGTCGGCGATCACCCGGTCTTGTTCTCGGTCGGGATCATCGTGCTCGTCTCGGCCGCGAACCTGCGCGGTATCCGGGAGTCCGGCGCCGCGTTTGCGATCCCGGTCTACGCATTCATCGTCTCGATAGCCGCGTTGATCATCACCGGCCTCGTCCAGTACGCCCTGGGTGTTGAGCACCAAGCGGAAAGTGCCGGCTATGAATTGCAGGCCGAGCATTCCCTCGCCGGGTTCGCCCTGGTATTCCTCCTCGCCAGGTCGTTCTCCTCCGGATCGGCTGCACTAACAGGTGTGGAGGCGATCTCGAACGGTGTCCCGGCGTTCAAGAAACCCAAGTCGAGGAACGCAGCCACCACCCTGGCGCTGATGGCCGGACTCTCGGTCTCCATGATGCTAGGGCTCGTGGCGCTGACGATGGTCACCGGCGTGCAGTATGCCGAAGACCCGGCGACACAACTTGTCGGCGCACCGGAGGGGTATTACCAAAAGACGCTGATCGCGCAGCTCGCCGAGACGGTGTTCGCCGGCCTTCCGGCAGCCTTTTACTTCATTTCGTTCACCACCGGGTTCATCCTGGTGCTCGCCTGCAACACGGCGTTCAACGGGTTTCCGGTGCTCGGGTCGATCCTTGCCCAGGACCGCTTCCTGCCCCGGCAGCTGCACACCCGCGGTGATCGACTGGCCTTCTCCAACGGCATCGTGTTCCTGGCGGTCATCGCGATCATCCTGATCGTTGCCTTCCAAGCAGATGTGACGGCGCTCATCCAGCTGTACATCGTCGGGGTGTTCGTGTCATTCACCTGCTCGCAGGCGGGAATGATCCGGCACTGGAACAAGCTGCTGCGCACCGAAAAAGACGAGAAAGCGCGGCGCCGGATGCGCCGCAGCCAGACCATCAACGCCATCGGGTTCTGCTTCACCGCGGTCGTGCTGGTGATCGTGCTGGTCACCAAGTTCCTGGCAGGTGCCTACATTGCCATCCTGGCCATGGGCATTATCTACGTCACGATGCGTGCCATTCACCGGCACTACGACCGGGTGTCCCGGGAGATCGCCGCAGACGAGGGCGACCTGGTGCTGCCCAGCCGTGTCAGGTCGATCGTACTGGTCTCCAAGCTGCACCTGCCGACCATGCGGGCGCTGGCGTACGCCCGGGCGACCCGCCCGGACTACCTGGAAGCGGTGACGGTCAACGTCGATCCCGAGGAGACCGCCGACCTCGCTCGGGAATGGGAGGACCGGCAGATCCCGGTGCCGCTCAAGGTGATCGACTCCCCGTACCGGGAGATCACCAAGCCGGTGCTGGACTACGTGCGCCGCACCCGCAAGGACGCCCCCCGTGACATCGTGACGGTCTTCATTCCCGAATACGTCGTCGGCCACTGGTGGGAGCACCTGCTGCACAACCAGTCCGCGCTGCGGCTCAAGGGTCGGCTGCTGTTCACTCCCGGTGTGATGGTCACCTCCGTGCCGTGGCAGCTGTCCTCGTCCGAGGCCCGGGACGCCCGGATCCGGGAGCGCGCGGAGCGGGTGCCGTCCGTCCGCGGCCGGTTCCCGGGATCGGTCGTCCCGCCGGACGGCACCACCGACGAACGCGGTTACGGCCGCGGCGGGTCGGGCGACGATTGATCACTCCCGCCAACCGGCCGGCACCGTCGTCCACTACCGCTGATCCCTCGTCGCCGGTGCCCGGATCGGCTGCCCATGATCCGTCGGCAGCCGGACCGACAGCTGGACCGACCGACGAACCGACCGACGAACCCGCCGGGGGACCGTCCGCCGATGATCTTGCCCCGGGACTCGAGGTCGAGGTCGACGTCGGTCCCGTCGCGCACGGCGGGCACTGCGTGGCTCGCT
>DASQFG010000160.1:0-11146 GCA_035633315.1 Nakamurella sp.
AATGGCTAGGCTGATCCGCCGTGACCCCCGACGCCCCGGACACGCTGATCGTGCACCGTGCCAGGGTGAGCGACGTCCGGCGGATCAAGGACCTGGTCGACGAGTACGCCGGGGTCATCCTGCTGGAGAAGACCCTGGCGAACCTCTTCGAGGACGTCACGGAATTCTGGGTGGCCAAGTCCAACGGGACCGTCGTCGGATGCGGTGCGCTGCATGTGCTCTGGGAGGACCTCGGGGAGATCCGCACGGTCGCCACCGATCCGGCGGCCCGCGGACGTGGGGTCGGCAAGGCGGTCTGCGAGGAGATCATCCGCGAGGCGAGGCATCTCGGACTGCACCGGCTGTTCGTGCTGACCTTCGAGGTCGCGTTCTTCCGCTCGCTCGGTTTCCGGCCGATCAACGAGCTCGATCTCACGACGGAGGCCTACGCCGAGCTCCGCAGCTCGTACGACCGTGGTGTGGCGGAATTCCTGGACCTGCCGTACGTCAAACCGAACACACTGGGAAACACCCGGATGCTCAAAACGCTCTGAGGCCCCATGTTGATCGGCGACCGACAGGCTCAGGCGTGCGGGGTGCGGCGATCCTGGATCTTGGCCAGTGCCTCGGCCAGCAGCGCCTCGCCGTCGGCGTCGCTGCGCCGTTCCTTCACGTACGCCAGGTGCGACTTGTAGGGCTCGACCCGGGGCGCCGGCGGCGGCATCTGCTCGTTCTGACCGGCCGGAAGCCCGCACCGGGGGCAGTCCCAGGTGTCCGGGATCTCGGCGTCCATCGCGAACGCCAACCGGGTGGTGTGCCCGTTGGCGCAGAAGAATTCGAGGCGCCGCCGGGGTGCGGATTCGCCGCGGTCGGATTCCCCCATCCGACCGGCTCCGACGCGCGAGCCTCGGATCGGATTACCACCCGCCATGTCGACCTGCCCGCTTCGTCAGTAATGAGTGAGTGTCTGGACGAGTCAGTAGTGAGTGATTCTCCGGACGACCGGGGTCAAGCGCCGACCTTCAGCAGCAGACCGACACCGATGATCGAGATCGCCCAGACCGCGGCGGTGAACAGGGTGAGCCGGTCAAGGTTCTTCTCGACCACGGACGACCCCGACAAGGAGGACTGCATGGTCCCGCCGAACAGCGAGGACAGGCCGCCGCCCTTGCCCCGGTGGAGAAGGATCAGTGCCATCAGCCCGAGGCTGGTGATCACCAGGAGAATGTCGAGAAAGATGTTCATCGCTGCCTTGCGTCATCGGGGGCGGTAGCGGTCGTGCCAACCCGTCGCGGGCCAGTCTAACCCGACGATCCGGTCAGGCAGGCCGACCACACGGCGGTCGGCTCGCCTGCAGGTCCCGGTGAAATGCGGTGGTGCTGCTAGGGCAGCACGCCGACGGCGTTCGCGGCGAGGTTGGCGAACTCGGTGCCGTCCAGCGATGCCCCGCCCACCAGGGCGCCGTCGACATCGGTCTGCGCGGTGATCTCGGCGACGTTGCCGGACTTCACCGAGCCGCCGTACAGGATGCGCACGGCGTCGGCGACCTCTGCGCCGTACTTGTCGGCCAGCGCGGCGCGCAGCGCACCGCACACCTCCTGGGCGTCGGCGGGGGTGGCCACCCGGCCGGTTCCGATGGCCCAGACCGGCTCGTAGGCCAGCACCAGGGTCTTGGCCTGCTCGGGGGTGACATCGGCCAGATCGGCCAGCAGTTGACCCACCGAGTGCGCGACCTGATTGCCGGCCTCCCTGACCTCCAGGCCCTCGCCCACGCACACCAGCGGGATCAACCCGTGCTTGAACGCGGCGTTGACCTTCTTCGACAGCAGCTCATCGGATTCGGCGTGGTACTCGCGCCGCTCGGAGTGACCCACCAGCACATAGGTGACGCCCAGCTTGGCCAGCTGCGCACCGGATATCTCGCCCGTGTAGGCGCCGGAATCGTACGCGGACAGGTCCTGTGCACCGTGCACGATGCTGAGCTTGTCGCCCTCGATCAGCGTCTGCACGGACCGCAGCGCGGTGAACGGCGGAATGACCGCCACCTCGACGTGGTCGTAATACTTCTCCGGCAGCGTGAAGGCGATCTTCTGGACCAAGGCGATGCCCTCGAGGTGGGTGAGGTTCATCTTCCAGTTGCCGGCGATCAGTGGCTTACGGGCGGTTGTCATCAGGGGTTCATGCCTCCAGTACGGCAAGACCGGGGAGCTCTTTGCCCTCGAGGAACTCCAGGGACGCACCACCGCCGGTCGAGATGTGGGTGAAGCCGGATTCGTCGATGCCCAGGATGCGCACGGCCGCCGCGGAGTCGCCGCCGCCGACCACCGAGAACGACGACGACGCGGCGATCGCCTCGGCCACCGCCCTGGTGCCGTCCGCGAACGGGGCCAGCTCGAACACGCCCATCGGCCCGTTCCAGAAGACGGTGGATGCGCCCGAGGCGATCTGGGAGAAGTTCGCGCTGCTCTCCGGGCCGATGTCCAGGCCCAGCCAGTTGTCCAGGATCCGGTCGGCGGTGACGATCTGGATCGCGGCGTCCGCGGAGAAGGCGTCGGCGATGACCACGTCGGTGGGCAGCACGATCTTGTCGGGGTTGTCCGCGAGCAGCTGCTGACACGTCTCGATCTGGTCCTCCTGCAGCAGCGACCCACCGACGCCGTGGCCCTGCGCGGCCAGGAAGGTGAACGCCATGCCGCCGCCGATCAGCAGCGAATCGATCCGGGGCAGCAGCGAGGTGATGACGCCGAGCTTGTCCGAGACCTTGGACCCGCCCAGCACCACGACGTAGGGCCGGTCCGGGTCGACGGTGAGCTTCTTGAGCACCGCCGTCTCGTTGGACACCAGGTAGCCGGCGTAGTGCGGCAGCCGCTGGGCGATCTCGTACACCGAGGCCTGCTTGCGGTGCACCACGCCGAAGCCGTCGGACACGTAGGCGGCGTCGGGGCCGACGACGCCGACCAGGTCGTCGGCGAGCTGACCGCGCTCGTCGGCATCCTTGGACGTCTCCCGGCCGTCGAACCGGACGTTCTCCAGCATCGCCAGCTGACCGTCCTTCAGCGCGGCGACCGTCTCCCGGGCCGACGGCCCGACCAGGTCGTCGGCCAGCGGCACGGTGACGCCGAGCAGCTCGCCGAGTCGGGTGGCCGCGGGTGCGAGCGAGTACTTCTGATCCGGTGCGCCCTTCGGTCGCCCGAGGTGAGCGGTGACGACCACCTTGGCGCCGCCCAGCAGCAGGGCCTGCAGCGTGGGCAGCGACGCGCGGATCCGGCCGTCATCGGTGATGACGCTGCCGTCGAGCGGGACGTTGAGATCGGAACGGACCAGCACGGTGCGACCGGCGATACCGGAGGCCAGCAGATCGTCGAGGGTGTGCACGTCGAAACTCCTTGAGCAGGCAACAGACTGGCAACAGACACAGGGCGAGAACGGTGCGGATGGCGTGTGGTGGCGGGCGTGTGGTGGCGGGCGTCTGGACAGCCTCAATTCACCAGGACGCACGACAGTTCGCGGGCGGGTCCGCAGGGAGACCGACTTCGTCCCCGGCGAACACCACCCGCGAGTCAGTGCATCAGAGACTGGCGCCCACGAGGGTCGTCAGGTCAACCAGCCTGTTCGAGTAGCCCCACTCGTTGTCGTACCAGCCGACGATCTTGAAGAAGTTGCCGCCGAGGCCGATGGTGAGCGGCGAATCGAAGGTGCACGACGCCGGCGAGCCCACGATGTCCGTGGACACGATCGCATCGGTCGAGTAGAACAGCCGATTGTTCAGCGGGCCGGAGTCGGCGGCGGCCTTGAACGCGGCGTTGACCTCGTCCACGGTGGTGCCCTTCTCGAGTTCCACCGTGAGGTCCGTGACCGAGCCGGTCGGCACCGGGACGCGCAGCGCGTAGCCGTGCAGCTTGCCCTTGAGCTCCGGCAGCACCAGCGCGGTGGCCTTCGCCGCACCAGTGGTGGTCGGGATGATGTTGATGGCGGCGGCACGGGCGCGACGCAGGTCCTTGTGCGGGAAGTCCAGGATGACCTGATCGTTCGTGTAGGCGTGAATCGTGGTCATCAGACCCTGGACGAGGCCGAAGTTCTCGTGCAGCACCTTGGCCATCGGCGCGACGCAGTTCGTGGTGCAGGACGCATTCGAGATGATGGTCTGCGAACCGTCATAGGCGTCGTCGTTCACACCCAGGACGATCGTCAGGTCCTCGCCGGTGGCCGGCGCGGAGATCAGTACCTTCTTCGCCCCGGCGGTCACGTGCGCCCGGGCGGCGTCCGCCTTGGTGAAGAAACCGGTCGACTCGATGACGACGTCCACGCCCAGGTCTCCCCACGGCAGGGCGCCGGGGTCGCGGTTGGACAGCACCTTGAATTCCTTGCCATCGACGCTGATGACACCGTCACCGGCGTGTACGTCGTACGGCAGCTTGCCCATCACCGAGTCGTACTTGAGCAGATGGGCCAGGGTCTTGGTGTCCGTCAGGTCGTTGACGGCGACGATCTCGATGTCCTGGTCGAGAGAGTCGACCGCTCGCCAGAAGTTGCGGCCGATCCGGCCGAATCCATTCACTCCGACGCGCACAGTCACGTGTGTCAGCCCTCCTCTAGGGGTTTCCCGCCGCGGTGTCCCTCTGACACGGGCGGGATCGATCAAGTGACACCGCCCAATGCCTTCGAGGCGACGACGGCCTCACTGTATCGGCAGGGTCACGGCGTGGCATGTCGGGTGGCGTGCCGCACTCGATTCCAGCCGGATTCGGGTCCAAGTCCTCCGAAAGTGGCCTGCCGCAGGTCCCGCGCAGAGGGGACGTTCGCCTCTGGGTTGCCGACCGGTAGCCAGGGCGATTGCGTTGTGCGATGGCGGGAATGGTTCAGCCGTCGAGCATGTCGGCGGTGACGGCCGATTCGGTGTCGGGGATTCCGAGGTCGGCGGCGCGTTTGTCCGCCATCGTCAGCAACCGGCGGATCCGGCCGGCGACGGCGTCCTTCGTCATCGGTGGGTCGGCCAACTGGCCCAGCTCCTCCAGTGACGCCTGGCCGTGCGCGATGCGCAGCCGGCCGGCCTGGCTCAGATGCTCGGGGGCCTGGTCACCGAGGATCGCCAGGGCCCGTTCGACCCTGGCGGCGGCGGCCACCGCGGCCCGCGCCGACCGGCGCAGGTTCGCGTCGTCGAAGTTGGCCAGCCGGTTGGCGGTCGCCCTGACCTCGCGGCGCATCCGCCGCTCCTCCCAGGCCAGCATGGAGGAGTGCGCGCCCAGCCGGGTGAGCAGTGCGGCGATCGCGTCGCCGTCCCGGACCAGCACCCGGTCGGCTCCCCTGACCTCCCTGGCCTTGGCGCCGATGCCCATCCGCCTGGCGGCGCCGACCAGCGCAAGCGCGGCCTCGGGGCCGGGGCAGGTGACCTCCAACGATGCGCTGCGGCCGGGTTCGGTCAGCGAACCGTGCGCGAGGAACGCCCCGCGCCAGGCGGCTTCGGCGTCTCCCACCGATCCCGCGACGATCTGCGGTGGCAGCCCGCGCACCGGGCGACCGCGTTGATCGATCAGCCCGGTCTGGCGGGCCAGCGAATCGCCGCCGGCAACCACCCTGACCACGTACCTGGTCCCCTTCCGCAACCCGGAGGCGGCCAGCACCTGAACGTCGGCGACATGCCCGTACAACTCGCCGATGTCCTTGCGCAGCCGCCGGGCGACCGCGCCGGTATCCAGCTCGGCCTCGACGATCACCCGTCCGGCCACGATGTGCAGACCGCCCGCGAAGCGCAGCAGCGCCGACACCTCGGCCTTGCGTGCCGATACCTTGCTCACCGCGACCCGGCTGAGCTCGTCCTTCACGTCGGCTGTCATCGCCATCCGGCGAACCCCCTGTCGTTCATCGTTCGTTCCCCCGCTCTCCCCGCCTACTGCCACTCCCCCGGCTCGGCGCCAAGCGCCCGCATCATCACTTTTGCCAGGGAAACCGACAACCTTGTCGGGTCGTGCCGTGCCGTCCCGGGGACGGCGACGTCGTCCAGATCCAGCCGAGCTCCCAGCCGTGCTGCGGCCGATGCCAGTCGCTGCGGCAGGGCGACCGAGGCTCGGTCTGCCAGCACGGAATCGACCCGGAGGCCCGGGGCGTGTGCTGAGAGTACGTCCAGGTGCTGCTCCGGGGAGAACCCTTCGGTCTCGCCGGTCTGTGCGGCCAGGTTCAGCACCACCAACCGGTGGGTGTTGCCGGCCTTGATCGCGTCCGCCATCTCGGGGAGCAACAGGTGCGGCAGTACGCTGGTGAACCACGAGCCGGGACCGAGGGTGAGCAGGTCGGCGGCGGCGATGGCGTCCAGCGCCTGCGGGCAGGCACGGGCGTCGTTCGGGGCCAGCGTCACCGAACGCACCCGGCCGGGGGTGGTGGCCACCGCGACCTGTCCCCGGATCCTGCGTATCGCGGTGGGGTCCTCGTCCAGCCCCTCCACCTCGGCAACGATGTCGAGTGGCTCGCAGGCCATCGGCAGCACCCGGCCGCGCGCGCCGAGGATCTGCCCGGCGGCGTCGAGTGCGGCGACCGGGTCGCCCAGCACCTGGGTCAGCCCGACCAGCACGATGTTGCCGACCGGGTGGCCGGCCAGCGCACCCTGGCCGCGGAACCGGTGCTGAAAGGTCTCACTCCACAGCTGCCCGCTGTCGTCGGGCCGGCTCAACGCGGTCAGCGCCATCCGCAGGTCCCCCGGTGGCACGATGCCCGGCACCTCCAACCGGAGCCGGCCGGAGGATCCGCCGTCATCGGCGACGGTAACGATGGCGGTGATGTCCACGTCCAGCCGGACCAGCGCACTGAGCATGACGTGCAGGCCGTGGCCGCCGCCGAGCGTGACCACCTTCGGTCGTTTCGTGCTCACCGGCTCTCTACTCCCGGCCCAGATCGCGGTGAACAACCTGAACCGCCAGGGAATCCCCCTCCAACCGGCGGCGCAGCTCCTCGGCGACCGCGACGCTGCGATGCTTGCCGCCGGTGCAGCCCACCGCCAGCGTCAGGTACCGCTTGCCCTCGCGCTTGTAGCCGCCGCTGATCAGGTCGATGAGCGCGACGTACCGGTCGAGGAACTCGGCGGCGCCCTCCTGGGACAGCACGTAGTCCGAGACGTCGGCGTCCTTGCCGGTGTGGTCGCGCAGCTCCGGGATCCAGTGCGGGTTGGGCAGGAACCGCATGTCGATGACCAGATCGGCATCCAGTGGCAGGCCGTACTTGTAGCCGAACGACACCACCGTCATCGACGCCCGGCGTTCCGGTCCGTCCTGCCCGAACGCCTGCTCGACCTGCCGGCGCAACTGGTGGATCGTCAGGTTCGAGGTGTCGATGACGACGTCGGCTTCCTCGCGCAGCGGTCCGAGCAGTTCGCGCTCGGCGGCGACCCCGTCGGCCAGCCGGCCACCGCCCTGCAGCGGGTGCTGGCGGCGGTTGGCCTCGTACCGCCGGATCAGCACGGCATCGCTGGACTCCAGGAACAGCACCCTGGGCCGGTAGCCGCGGGCGTCCAGGTCCTTGATCTCGGCGGCCAGGTCCTCGGTGAAGGCCCGGGACCTGACGTCCAGCACCACCGCGATCCTGGTGACGTCGCCGCTGGTGCGGGACCCGAGGTCGACCATGGTGGCGATGAGTTCGGGCGGCAGGTTGTCGACCACGAACCAGCCGAGATCCTCCAGGCACTTGGCGGCGGTGGACCGGCCGGCCCCGGACAGCCCCGAGACAATGGCGACCTTGATGCCACCCTCGGCCGGTCCGTGCCCCGCCGGCTGGCCGGCGTGCCCTTCGGTGTTCCGCGGCGTGTCCGGCCCGGTCGCTTCGCTCATCACAACCCCTAGCGGTGCGTCGATCCTCCGGGCGGGACGCGGGTCAGGACGTCATGACCGGTCACGACTGGGCCCCCGTGCCTGTTGACGGTAGCGGTACCTGCGGCGTCGGCGCGCTGCGTGGTGCGCGTGGTGCCGCGGAAGTGGCCGTCAGCGCGGCTGCCACCGCTTCCGCGGTCCGCCTGCCCACCCCCGGTACTTGCATGATGTCCTCGACCGCCGCCCGGCGCACCGCGGCGACCGATCCGAAGTGCCGGACCAGCGCCTTGCGCCGGCTCTCGCCAAGGCCGGGCACGTTGTCCAGCGCCGATACCGTCATCGACCTGGAGCGTTTGGCGCGGTGGTAGGTGATGGCGAAACGGTGCGCCTCGTCGCGCAGCCGCTGCAGCAGGTACAGGGCCTCGCTGGTGCGCGGGAAGATGATCGGATCCTCCTGCTCGGGCACCCACACCTCTTCCAGCCGCTTGGCCAGCCCGCAGACCGTGACGTCCACGATGCCCAGCTCGGCCAGTTGGGTGGCCGCGGCGTTCACCTGCGGCGCGCCGCCGTCGACCACCAGCAGTTGCGGCGGGTAGGCGAAACGCCGCGGCCGACCGGTCTCCGGGTTGATGCCGGGCGGCGGTGCGAGCACCACCGTCGCGCCGGGCTCGGAGTCCTCGGCGGTGCGGTGCGCGCCGTGGGTGAACCGCCGACGGACCACCTCGGCGATGGACGCGACGTCGTCGCCGGGCCGGTCGCGGATCGCGAACCGCCGGTAGTCGCTGCGCTTGGGCAGGCCGTCCTCGAACACGACCAGCGACGCGACCACGTCGGTCCCCTGCACGTGCGAGATGTCGATGCACTCGATGCGCAGCGGCGGTGTGTCCATGCCCAGGGTGTCGGCGAGTTCGGTGAGCGCAGCGGACCGGGCGGTCAGGTCGCTGGCCCGCTTGAGCCGGTGCTGCGTGAGCGCCTCGGCGGCGTTGCGGGTGACCGTCTCGGCCAGGGCACGCTTGTCGCCGCGCTGCGGAACCCGCAGGGAGACCTTGGATCCGCGCAGGCCGCTGAGCCACTCGGTGAGTTCCTCCTCGGTGGCCGCCTCCTGGCCGGGCAGCACTGGGACCAGGATCTCCCTGGGCACCGCGGTGGCGCCGTCGTCGTCGGCGCGGGCGCCGTAGAACAGCAGCAAGAAGTTCTCCACCAGCGCGCCGAGATCCACCCCGCCCGGGCTGCCGTCGGCGTTATCGGCACCGGCGACGTGGGTGTCCACGTCGACGATCCAGCCGCGCTGGCCGCGCACCCGGCCGCCGCGCACGTGGAACACCTGGACGGAGGCCAGCAGATCGTCCGCGGCGATGCCGACCACGTCGGCGTCGGTGCCGTCGCCGAGGACCACCGCCTGCTTCTCCACTGCCCGCCGCACCGCGCCCAGGTCGTCGCGCAGCCGGGCGGCCCGCTCGAAGTCGAGTTCGGCGGAGGCCGCGGCCATGTCCTTCTCCAGCCGCCGGATCATGGGATCGGCCTTGCCGGCCATGAAGTCGCAGAAGTCGTCGACGATCGCCCGGTGCTCCTGCGCGCTGACCCGGCCGACGCACGGCGCCGAGCACTTGCCGATGTAACCCAGCAGGCAAGGCCGGCCGATTTGCTGCGAACGCCGGAACACCCCCGCCGAGCAGGTCCGGGCGGGAAACACGCGGAGCAGCAGGTCCAGGGTCTCCCGGATGGCCCAGGCGTGCGCGTACGGCCCGAAGTAGCGGACACCCTTGCGATGCGGCCCGCGCATCACCTGCAGCCGCGGGTATTCCTCGCCAATGGTGACGGCCAGTTCCGGGTAGGACTTGTCGTCCCGGTACCGCACGTTGAACCGGGGGTCGAACTCCTTGATCCAGCTGTATTCCAGCTGCAGCGCCTCGACCTCGGTGGACACCACGGTCCACTCCACGCCACCGGCGCTGGTGACCATCTGCGCGGTCCGCGGGTGCAGCGAGGCCAGGTCGCCGAAGTACGAATTGAGCCGGGACCGCAGGCTCTTGGCCTTGCCGACGTAGATGACCCGGCGGCCCGGATCCCGGAACCGGTAGACCCCGGGCGAGTCCGGGATGGTGCCCGCCGCCGGGCGGTAGGTGGAGGGGTCTGGCACATCGGCGAGGGTAATCGAGTGGCCCGACACCGCGGCCGGCCTTGCTGTGACGTGGAACATCAGGCCGGTCGGCCGGACGCAGTTGATTCCCGCGCCGGCGCTTCCCACCGAGAGATTCACCGCTGGCCCGACCGGCCGATCTGGCCCCACCGGAGCCCGCTCGCCCGGTTAAGGTGGTGCGGCCGGCCGGGCGATTGACCGGCCGGTGAACGATCGATCGGTCGCACGAGGAGCGCAGATGGAGATCTGGCCAGGTAAGCCCTACCCGTTGGGCGCCACCTTCGACGGGACGGGCACGAACTTCGGGTTGTTCAGCGAGGTCGCCGACAGTGTCGAGTTGTGCCTGATCGGTGAGCGCGGCGGCGAGACCCGCATCCCGATGCCGGAGATGGACGGCTACGTCTGGCACTGCTACCTGCCGGCGGTGCAACCGGGGCAGCGCTACGGCTACCGGGTGCACGGCCCGAACGATCCTTACCAGGGCGCCCGGTGCAATCCCAACAAACTGCTGCTGGACCCGTACGCGAAAGCGGTGTCCGGGTCCATCGACTGGGATCCGGCGCTGTTCTCCTACGACATGGGATATCCCGACTCCACCAATGACGCCGATTCCGCGCCGCACATGATGCACGGCGTCGTCATCAATCCGTTCTTCGATTGGACCGGCGACCGGTCGCTGCGCGTTCCGTACAACGACAGCGTCATCTACGAGGCGCACGTCAAGGGCCTGACCGCGATGCACCCGGAGGTGCCGCAGAGCCAGAAGGGCACCTACGCCGGTGCCGCACACCCGGCGGTGATCGACCACCTGACCCGGCTGGGTGTCACCGCACTGGAATTGATGCCGGTGCACCAGTTCGTGCAGGACAGCACGCTGCTCGACAAGGGACTGTCGAACTACTGGGGCTACAACACCATCGGATTCTTCGCCCCGCAGAACACCTATTCCGCGTTCGGCGAACGCGGGCAGCAGGTGCAGGAATTCAAGGCGATGGTGAAATCGCTGCATTCCGCGGGGATCGAGGTCATCCTCGACGTGGTCTACAACCACACCGCGGAGGGCAATCACCTCGGCCCGACCCTGTCGTTCCGTGGCATCGACAATGCCGCCTATTACCGGCTGGTCGACGACGACAAGCGCTACTACATGGACTACACCGGCACCGGGAACTCCTTCAACGTCCGGCATCCCCATTCGTTGCAGCTCATCATGGATTCGCTGCGCTACTGGGTA
>DASQFG010000161.1:0-5519 GCA_035633315.1 Nakamurella sp.
CTTCAGCGTGACTGCGTGCTGGCGCTCTCCCGCGGCGGGCGGTACACGCTCGACAACATCGCGCCGGCCTGCGATTCCTGCAACGCCAGCAAGTGCACGGACGACGTCACCGGCTGGCTGCGGCGAAAGCGGCTCGACGAGCGCTCCTTCCTGTTGCGCCACCTCGAGATCAAGGCGGCGCTTGCGATGCGGTTCCCCCGCTGAACCGAACCCCAGGGCGCGGAGGCACCCGCCCGTTTACCCCTCACACGCGCCGGGCGGGTTGCCCGCCAAGGGCATCTCACCGCACCGTGCGCACGAAGCCGCTCATCCGACGACGGCCGCAACGACGAGCGCACACCACCTACCGCAGGATGCGGTCTGCTTATCGGCACCAGCTACAGCTGGACCCGCGAGTCACGATGGTGTGGCATCCGTCATCAGGTCCTGGCCGGATAGACGGCCACCTCAGTCGCCTTGACGGCGTAGTGGACCCTCTTCCCCGGGGCCAGGTCGAGATCTGCGGCGGCGGCCGCAGTGATGTCGGCGAGCAGACCCGTTGACCCACCGGCGCTCTCGATCGCATGCACCCGGATCAGCTCACCACGGGGCTCGAGTTCGGTGATGGTGACCGGCAGGTGGTTCCGCGGGCTTCCGCCGGGTTCGGTCAGATGGACGGCGACGGCGCTGGGACTGAACACCGCCACCGCCGGCTCCCCCGCGATACACGCCGGGTCCAGGATGCCTTGGATCCGCAGTCCTTCGGGGGTGGTCAGGCCGTGGTCGCCGGCGGTTCCGGCGATCAGGTCGATCCCGGCGATGCGGGCGGCGAACGCCGACCTTGGCTCCGTCAGGACCGCCCGGGCAGGGCCGTCCTCGACGACCCGGCCATGCTCGAGGACGATCACCCGGTCCGCGAGGGTGAGCGCGTCCAGTAGGTCGTGGGTGACCAGCAGGGCCGTCCGACCGGACTGCCGCAGCACCCTGCGCAGCACCTGACGCAGCGCGGGCGCGACCGCGACGTCGAGCGCGGCCATCGGTTCGTCCAGCAACAACAGCGCGGGATCGGCGGCCAGCGCGCGGGCAATGGCCACCCGCTGCGCCTGACCGCCGGACAGCTGATCCGGCCGCCGGTCGGCGAACCCGGACGCATCCACCGCCTCGAGCCACCGCGCCGCGGTCGCCTTTGCCTCGGTCCGGGAACAGCCCTTGCTCCGCGGACCGAATGCCACGTTCGCGGCCGCGGTCAGGTGCGGGAACAACAGCGCCTGCTGCGCGAGCAGCACGACGCCCCGGCGGTGCGGCGGCGTCCAGAGATGACGGGAGGTGTCGAGAAGCACCTGTCCGTCCAGCGTGATCCGACCGGTGTCGGGTCTGAGCAAGCCGGCGATCAGCGACAGCACCGTGGACTTGCCGGCGCCGTTGGCGCCGAGCACGGCGACCACTTCACCGGGATGGATCTGCAGATCCAGGTCGAGATTCCGCTGGTCGAGGGTGACCCGCAGTGCCAGCGCGCCTGCCGCGAAGGGCTCCGGACCGGGCAATTGATGGCGGGCCGTCACAGCGACCCTTCACTCGTTCGGAAACGCGTGGCCAGCACGATCAGCACGGCGACAACGACCAGCACCAGGGACAGCGCCACCGCCGCGTCCGGATCGGTCTCACGCTGCAGGTAGATCTCCAGCGGCAGGGTGCGGGTGACCCCTTGCAGGCTGCCGGCGAAGGTCAGCGTGGCGCCGAACTCGCCCAGTGCCCTGGCGAAGGCCAGCACGCCCCCGGAGATCAACCCGGGCAGCACCAGAGGAACGGTGACTCGTCGCAGCACCGTCGTGGGGTTCGCACCCAGCGTCGCGGCCACAGCCTCGTATCGCCGGCCCGCGGTGCGCAGTGCGCCCTCCAGGCTCAGCACCAGGAACGGCAGCGCGACGAACGTCTGCGCGATGACCACCGCGGTGGTGGTGAACGCGATCCGGAGCCCAAGGAACCCCAGGGTTTCGCCGAGCAGGCCCTGCCGACCGAAGGTGTAGATCAGCGCGATCCCACCGACCACCGGCGGCAGGATCAGCGGCAGCAGCACCAACGACCGCGCCAGCCGAAGTCCCGGGAACGACGATCGCGCCAGCACCAGGGCCATCGGGGTCCCCAGTAGGACGCAGAGCACGGTGCTCGCGGCGGACGTCTTCAGGCTGAGCCACAGCGCGGCGATCGAAGACTCGGACGTGATCAGTTCCCAGAACTGCGACCACTGCACCCGCAGCAGCATCGCGGCCAGCGGCAGCACGATGAACGCGCCGCCCAGCACCGCGGGAACGAACACCCACCGGGGCAACCCGGAATCGGTCCTTGCCCGCCCCCGACCCCGACGGGCAGGGACCGATTCCGGGGAGAGAATCACGGCGCGGTCATCTCAGGGCGCAGGCTGGAATCCGGCCGACGCCAGCACCTGCTGCCCCTCCGGCCCCGTCACCAGCTCCACGAACGTCGTCGCCAACGCGGGCTGGGTGGCAGCGGTCAGGGTTGCGATCGGGTAGGTGTTCACCACGGTCGTGGACTCCGGAAAGCTGACCGTGGTGACCTTGTCGGCCGCGCCCGAGGCGTCCGTGACGTACACCAGGCCGGCGTCGGCCTGCCCGCTGGTGATCTTGCCCAGCACGTCGGTGACGGAGTTCTCCTCACTGACCGGGGTGAGCGTGACACCCGTATTCGTCTCGATCTTCTGCGCCGCGGCCCCGCACGGCACCTGCGGTGCGCACACCACCACGGCAACACCGGACTTCGCGAGGTCGGCGAAAGTGGTGATCCCGGCCGGGTTTCCGGGCGGCGTGACGATCGTCAGGGTGTTCGTCGCGAAGTTCACCGGCGTGCCCGACACGACGCCGCCGTCGGTGGCCTTGGTCATGTTGGCGGTGTCCGCGGAGGCGAACACGTCCGCGGGCGCGCCGGCGATGAGCTGCGCGACCAGATCGGACGATCCCGCGAAGTTGAACGTCACCGTCGATCCGGGGTTCTCCTGCTGGAGGATCGTCCCGATCTGGGTGAAGGTGGCCTTCAGCGATGCCGCGGCGAAAACGGTCAGCGTGGCGGACCCGGCGGGTGGCGCGGACGGGCCTGCGCTGGAACCCCCGAGACTGGAACCCCCAGCGCTGGACGACGAGGCAGAACTGGTGGCCTTCCCGCTCGATGACACGACGGCGGAGCTCGCCGCGGCCGACACGGTGCTGGAGGACGGCGTGGACGAAGTGGCGCCGCTCCCGCTGGAACTGCAGCCCACCACGGTCGCGGCCACACACACCGCGGTGGCTGCCGCGAGCATCCTGCGGGAGTGACGATTCACGAGGCGCCTCCGGGAGTTTCGATGATCACCGTGGTCGCCTTGACCACGGCCACCGCCATCCGGCCGGGTTCGAGCTGCAGTTCCCGCGCGGCTTCGCTGCTCATCAGGGAGACGACGGTGTGCGGTCCGCACTGCAGCTCGACCTGGGCCATCACGCCGTCCGCGATCACCTTGGTGACCAGCCCGACGAAGCGGTTGCGCGCCGACCGGCGCACCCCGGAGGGATCGGCGGCAGGCACGGCGGCGTGCTCACGGGAGAAGGCCGCCAGCGCGACCCCGTCGATGACCTTCCGGCCGACTTCGTCCTTGCCGGCGGGCAGCGCCCCGGAGTCGATCCATCGGCGGACGGTGTCGTCGCTGACAGCCAGCAGCTCGGCGGCTTCACGGATACGGAACTGCGGCATGGATGGCACTGTAGAGCCGCATCCGCGGGCCCAGCAAGTCAATCGCTCTGCAGATGCCCATGTCGCACCGACAGTCATTGGGAGGCCTGTACGACGGAGTCGCGCGTCGAAGCGAGGGCGCGACGAACGGCTAGGGTGCGTCGACGGTCTCCTGGACCTCGGGCGGGCCGGTGACGGCCGCGGTGGGTCCGCGGCGCAGCGCACTCGCCGCCACGACCGCGGCCAGCGCCGCGATCACCCCGAGGAGCAGCGCGACCCACAGGCTCGGGTCGTCGAGCGAGACCAGGATGAGCACCAGCACGACCGCGATCACCCCGGCGGCGATCTGGATGCCCAACCGCCACCGCGAGTCCTGGACCCGACCGGTCAGACTCCGCAGCCAGGCCCGCAGCGCCGTCGCGGACTTCCACGGGCTGTAGATCCAGGCGACGGCAGCGATCACGATGGAGGCGATCAGGATGGCCCTGATGGTCGCGCGCAGGTTCACCGTCAACTGAGCGGCGAGGGCCTTGGTGACCTCCGGCTGGGACGGGGCAGCGCTGACCACGTAGGAGCGACCGATCGACAACCCGATGGCCAGCACCACCATCGACACGGCCAACCACACCGCCACCCGGAAGAGCCCCTTGATCCGGCTCGGCGCGATGACGATCGACGCCAACAGGAAGACGATGGCCAACCACGGCAGCAGGGTGCCCAGGGTGTTCAACAGGTCGTAGTACCCCTGGATCTTCTTGACGTCGGCGTTGTTCGCGATGTCGAACTGCACCGGGACGTCGGGGATCTGCGAGGCCCAGGTCACACCGTTCGCCGCGAGTTTGCCCTTGATGGTGCCGATCAGTGAGCCCAGCTTCACGCTGACGCCGGAGATCTGCTCGGTGTTCTCGCCGGTCATCACCCCGACAAAAGCCTTGTGCGCCTCGGCATTCGCCTTCTGCCAGGCCGACACGAACTCTTCGCTGGTCAGCACCTTGTGCACCACAGTGGTGATGACGTCGGTGATCTGAGCCCGCAGCAGCGGGGCGAAACCCACCGCCAGGGAAGCCAGCTTCGGCGGCAGGCCCAGGTTGGTCAGCTCGTCACCCAGCTTGTCGGCGAGATTGAGGTTCGTGATCGCGTCGTCGATGGCCGCGACGGCCTTGTTCTGGGCGGCGTCGATCACCACCGGGTTGGTGGCCAGCGGCCCGACGGCCTCGAGATAGGCGGTCTGGTCGGTCACCAGATTCTTGGCCCAGCTGGCCGTGAGACCCAAGGGCGCCAGCACACAACCCAGGATCAACAGCACGATCGACGTGATGCGCCAGAGTCGCGCCTGCGGGCCGTGCTCGAGCGCCCGGCGGAGCCCCGACGCCGCGCCCTTGTCCGGGGCGGTCGGCTCCCGGGTGAACTCCGTCGTTGCCCCCGTTGGGTTCGATACCGGCGCGGTCGGCAGGTCGGGGGCGTCCACCGCGGGTCCGACCGGGGGGAGCGGTTCGGTCGGCGGCGTCCCGCTGGGCGTGTCCGACATGTCCCCCACCTCCGGAATGGTTCTGCTGGTACTGCTGTGACCCATGTTTCCGGGCCGCCACGTACTGGCGCTTCACCCGTCAAGGATGATGTCACCGAATCAGTGCCGTTGAGAGGGTCTGGTGACGGTTCGTGACCGTGTCGTCGGCCACCGCCGACCGCCGATCGCAGCGACACCGATCGAAGGGTTCAGTTCTGCCCTCGGCTCGAGTCGACGGCAGCGCTCGCAGACGTAGCCCCGCGGAGAACGGACACCGACCATGACCGACGCATCCGGCGCGCCCAACGGCGCCGCC
>DASQFG010000162.1:0-3492 GCA_035633315.1 Nakamurella sp.
TGACCGTCGCTGGTTTGCGCGGACCGTCCGTGCCCTCGCCTGTCGTGGGCGATGACCCGGTAGCCGTGCTGCAGGAAGAACAGCAGTTGGGTATCCCAATCGTCGCTGGACAGTGGCCAGCCGTGGCTGAAGACGATCGGCCGACCTGAGCCCCAGTCCTTGTAGAAGATCTCAGTGCCATCTGTCGTCGTGAAGGTGCCCATGCACTGCCTCCGTCCGCCTGGAAGTGACGCCCGCGCGTCCCGACATCGCAGCATAACGTTGGCCCGCAGGAGTTCCCAGGCCGGGCGATGGGACTTCCGGTGGCTCGCCATCCCGCTTGGGGCGCGGCCGACTGGCGCGGGGTCCGCCGGGTCTCAGGCCGGCGAGGATACGGCCGAGGTGACCAACTGGGCGACGATCGGGTCCGGAACCGGCCGTGCCAGGTCGTCGGATCCACTGTGCTGCTTCGCGAGCCACCGCTGCGTGCGGTCTGCCACGTCAGGCAGGCGGGGGGTCGTCCGGGGACCGGTCGAATGCCGCGTCGTAGTCGAACCCGCGTCCTCGCTGCCCGGTGCTCAGCGATCGGGTACGCCACCGTTGGCGAGCTTTGCGGTCCATCGTTGCTCGACATTACTGAATCGCCAGTAGGTGAACGAGCCGGCCCAGACCAGCACGAACAGCGCGACGATGACGTAGCCGATGTCGTCCAGGGTGATCTCGGCGATCCAGGTGCTGACGGGGTCGGTGAGGTCCGCCTTGTCGTGCAGCACGCTGATCAGTTCGATGCCGCCGATGATCAGCGCGACGGCCACCGAAAGGCCGGTGGTGGTGAGGTTGTAGTAGACCTTGCGGAC
Source organism: Nakamurella sp. (assembly GCA_035633315.1). Taxonomy (GTDB): domain Bacteria; phylum Actinomycetota; class Actinomycetes; order Mycobacteriales; family Nakamurellaceae; genus Nakamurella. The sequence continues at coordinate 837 of DASQFG010000162.1, forward strand.
GGGTCGGATGAACGCCCATTGGTACGCGGCCTGCATGAACGCCCCGTCCAGGGTGTCGAAAAGGCTCATCCCCGAGGCGAACAGCAGTGGCAACACCAAGACCGCGTACCAGGGCAACCCGGTCGCGGCGCCGGCGCCGGCGAGCACCAGAAGTGATATCTCCGTTGCGGTGTCGAACCCCAGGCCGAACAGGAACCCCAGGGGATACATCTGCCCGGGACGCTTGATCGCCTTCATCGCCGGTCGCAGCAGCCGGGCGAACGCGCCGCGGGAATTCAGCGCGTCCTCGAGGGCGTCTTCGTCATAGCCGCCGGTCTGCGCCTCCCGCCACACCCGGTAGATGCTCATCAACGCGACGAAGTTGATCAACCCGATGATGACCAGGAAGAACCCGGAGATCGAGGTGCCGATCACCCCGAGGGTCTGGTGGATGTCGGAGTCGTCCGACACCAGGGTGGTGACGAACTTCGCGCCGATCGCGACCAGGAAGGCCATCACGAACACCACGGTGGAGTGCCCGAGGGAGAAGAACAGCCCCACGGTGACCGGCCGCTGCCCGTCGGCGACGAGCTTGCGGGTGGTGTTGTCGATGGCCGCGATGTGGTCGGCGTCGAACGCATGCCGGACGCCCAGCAGGTACGCGGTGATCGCCAACCCGATCCCGAAAACCTGACCGTTGACCTCGTGACGGCCGGGAATCACCGCTGCGAACAATAGGCCGAACGACACGGCCGTCAACAAGAGCACCACCGACAACGAGCCGGCGATCCGCTTCCATCCACCGGGCGGTCCCAGCCAGGACCGGGAATCCGACTGCGCAGCCGCAACGGCGGTGGATGGTGAGTTCGCTCCGGACATGCAGCGCCCCTTTCCGGTCGCGCGCAGCGGCCAACCCCCGAGGGTCAACCGCCGGGATCGTATCCCCAATGGTTGGTCATCGGCTCAGACGAGCCGATAATTCGTGCGGCAGCTTGCTGTGGTGTGGTGCCCGTGACCGGCTCTCGCTGCTGTCACACTGAGACGATGACGGCAACCGGCGGTCATCAGGAGCTGGGTCCCGACGTCACGGACGTGCTTCGTCACAACCGCGGACTCGGATTGTCCATCGTCGGCACCAACACCGACCCGGCCGTCATCGACCGGTGGGCAGAGGTCTTCCAGGCCATGGCCGACACCAATCGGCTGCGGATCCTGCTGGCGGTGCACTACTGCCCGGGGATCAACGTCAGCGATCTGGCCGACTCGGTTCAGATGACCGCCAACGCCACCTCACACGCCCTCGGTGCGCTGCGAATCCGCGGCATCGTCAGATCCGAGCGGGTAGGGCGGGAGCGCCGGTGGAGCATCGCCAGCGAGCAGATCCACGCCCTGCTGCACGACGTCGGCGCGACCCACCCGCCACCGCACGCCGAGAGCTGACGGCCCCGCCTGAGCGGCCCTGTCCACCCAATCAGACCCTGGTACTCATCCCTCGCCGGTCCCGGAGATGCGGTGACGATCCGTCGGTCGTGGCCACCCACGGCGATCGGTGGTCGTCAGCGGCGTCGCAGATTTCAGCGGCCGGTACATCCTCGATCGGGGTAAAAACCCCATATCCTGCCACTACCGCACGTAACGCGCGTTGGTGCCTCGGGTCGGTCGCTCACTCCCCACCGCCGTCAGGAGACCGCACATGCCCGACGTTTCTCATCCCGCGGAGGGCACCCCCGCCGCCCACCGCCAGCCGGCTCCGACCGCCGGGCTGGAGCGAGTTGCCCACCGGACCGCGGCCCGGGCTGCGCCGGAGACCACGTCACCCGCGATGCACCGGGTCGGGTGGGGTTTCATCTCGCTGTACGCGTTGGCGTACATGGGCACCTGCCTCTTGTTACTCGCGCCCCTGCTGGTCACTTTGGCGTTGAAGATCAACTCGCTGGTCGGGATCGAACGGGCACCGAACAGCTTGGCGCTTGTCACCGGAACCGGCGCACTGCTGGCACTGGTCGGCAATCCGTTCTTCGGCAGGATGAGCGACCGCACGTCGTCACGGCTGGGGATGCGCCGGCCCTGGATGGTCATCGGCCTGCTGGGCGGGTCCCTCGGCATCCTCGTTGTCGCGCTGGCACCCAGCGTCCCGGTCGTGCTGGCCGGATGGTGCATCGCCCAGCTGTTCCTCAACGCATTGCTTGCGGCCCTGATGGCGGTGCTGCCGGACCAGGTCCCGGAGGTTCAACGCGGCCTGGTCGCCGGTGTGCTGGGAATCTGCCTGCCCATCGCGTCAGTGAGCGGCACCTTGGTGGTCCAGCTGTTCACCGGCAATGCGATCGGCATGTTCCTGGTCCCGTGCGCGATCGGCGGTTTCTTCATCGTGCTGTTCGCGGTCACGCTGAACGATCGCCGGCTGGCCAAGACGGACAAGCCGCCATGGTCGCTCCGGGAATTCGCCGGCACGTTCTACGTGAATCCGCGGAAAAGCCCGGACTTCGCCTGGGCTTTCGCCAGCCGCTTCATGTTCGTCATGGCCTACGCGCTGCTGACCACCTACCAGGCCTACTACCTGCTGGACAAGATCGGCAGCGCCGAGGCCGATGTGCCGCAACAGATCTTCCTCGGCACACTGGTCCAGTCCGTCCTCATCGTCGGCGCTTCGCTGATCGGCGGCAAGCTCTCCGACCGG
>DASQFG010000163.1:0-9850 GCA_035633315.1 Nakamurella sp.
TCGCGCAGCACCGCGAGGCTGAAAGCGCTGTCCTTGCCGGTGCTCCAGGACAGCAATGCTTTGGGTCGGGTCACGCCAGCACCCCCTGGATCGCCACCGATTCCGGCCACCCCGGCCCGGCCACGCGCACAGCGGTGCGTCAGGGGAATCGCCCTACCGACACTACCCAGCCTCCAGCCCAGTCATTTCGGGCCCCGCCGACCGTCGGCGGCAGCGGTCGGCCGTCGCCACGAACCAACATTCATCACCAAGAGTCCGGCCCAAATACCAGGAGGGCCCTTCGATTCAGCTGACGCAGCGTCACATCTTCCGGGCTTCTTCGCCAAATCGGAGGGCAAAATTGTCGAGCTGGTAGCAAAATCGGCTGCACACGTGCCGTCGGACGGAAAACAGACATTTCCGGTCCAGGTAGATGCGACGTGATCGACCCGCCTTGAGGGTGGGCGGCGGGTCTCGCTACCGTCCAGGTCGTCAATCCACGAATGGTGTGTCAGTCGCTATCTCCTGCAGTACAAGGTTTTTCGATCAGTGAAGATCTTTACGACACAGCGAAGACCGCGCGCGGCTCGAGGCCCACGACCACCATGTCGTGGTCGACCCCGATGCAATGCGGTTCGCACACCTGGCATAGGCAGAAAATCGGGAATGTCACATGACGGTATTTGTGCCGTTCAGCGCGTACGGTGGAGGAAGGCGCCCACAATGACGTCCGTACACGAGCTGGCGTGAATTATGCAGATTCCCCTGACCCCACTGCGCCTTCTTGAGCGTGCGGCAGCGGTACATCCTGACCGCAAGGCCATCGCCGACGGGACGAGGTCCTTCACCTACGCGGCGATGGCCGCTCAGGTCACCCGGCTTGCTTGGGCATTGAAATCCAGAGGCCTGCAGCCCGGCGACCGGGTGGCGTATCTCGCGCCGAACTGCGCCGAAATGCTGATAGCCCACTTCGCGGTGCCGCTGGCCGGCGGAGTGCTGGTCTCCATCAACACCCGGCTGTCCGCCGAGGAGATCGCCCAGATCGTCGAGCATTCCGGTTCCGTGTTCCTGCTCGCCGACCCCGAGTTGCTGGAACCGGCGCGCGAAAAGCTGGCCGCCGTCGTCACGTTGCGGGAGATCGTCACTCTTCCCGCGGAAGACGGTCGGGCCGTGGAACTTGCCTTCACCACCACCTGCGACGACCTGCTGGCGGCCGGGAACGACGATCCGATCCCCTACATGGTGTCCGACGAGGACGCACCGATCAGCCTCAACTACACCTCGGGAACCACCGGCAACCCCAAGGGTGTCGTCTACACGCACCGCGGCGCGTACCTGAACTCCCTCGGCGAGGTGATTCACCAGGGCTTGCGCGACGGGTCCAGCTACCTGTGGACCCTGCCGATGTTCCACTGCAACGGATGGTGCACCACCTGGGCCCTGACCGCGGTCGCCGGCACCCACGTGTGTCTGCGTGCGGTACGTGCCGACGACATCTGGCGGCTGGTCGATCGCGCGGGGGTCACCCACATGGCCGGCGCGCCGACGGTGCTGTCGATGATGCGGGAGTCCGCCCTCGCCCACCCCTTGGCGAAGGCGCTGACCGTGACCACGGCGGGTGCTCCACCCAGCCCATCGATCATCGCGGCGTTCGGCGAGCTGAACGTACGGGTGGTGCACGTCTACGGTCTGACCGAAACCTACGGCCCGTACACGGTGTGCGAGGAACAGGACGGCTGGCATGAGTTGTCGGTCGCCGAACGCTCCCACCTGATGGCCCGTCCGGGTGTTGGCATGATCACCGCGGATGACGCGAGAGTCGTTGCCAGCTTTGGGCATTCTGACGAACTCGTCGACGTGCCGGCAGACGGCGTGACGATGGGTGAAATCGTGATGCGGGGCAATACGGTGATGAAGGAGTACTTCCGCGACGAGAAAGCAACGGCGGAAGCCTTCAAGGGTGGCTGGTTCCACTCCGGCGACCTCGGGGTGCGTTACCCCGACGGCTACATCCGGTTGATGGACCGGGCCAAGGACATCGTGATCTCGGGCGGCGAGAACATCTCCACCGTCGAGGTCGAACACGCCTTCTCCTCCCATCCGGCGGTGGCCGACGTCGCCGTCATCGCAGTTCCGGACGAACGGTGGGGCGAGCGCCCGAAGGCGTTCGTAGTGCTGGCCGCCGGGCACACCGCGGGGCGGGCGGAACTGATCGGCCACGTCAAGGAACACATCGCGAAGTTCAAGGCGCCCAAGGACGTTGATTTCGTGCTCGACCTGCCAAGAACAGCAACCGGCAAGATTCGCAAGGACGAGCTGCGCAAAGCGGCGTGGGCCGGACATGAGAGCAGGATCAAGGGATGACCGCGATCGTTGATCGTCCGGTGGGTGTGACCGGTGACGGTGCCGCCGTGCCGGTGGACGTCCAGGTGGACCTGGACTTCCCGAACGGCGATGACCTGGCGTTGTCCCGCGGGACGGATTTCTAGGGGCTGGACGAGTTGCTCACCGACCGGCGAGTCGCGCCGGCCGCCAGGGCAAGTCCCTAGCGGCGTTCGGTTTCCTGGGCCTGGATCGCGGTAATGGCCACGGTGTTGATGATGTCGGTGACCAGGGCTCCGCGGGACAGATCGTTGATCGGCTTGTTCAGGCCCTGCAACACCGGCCCGATCGCCACTGCATTCGCACTGCGCTGCACGGCCTTGTACGTGTTGTTGCCCGTGTTGAGATCCGGGAAGATCAGCACGGTGGCCCGGCCGGCGATCCGCGAGCCTGGCAACTTCGCCGCGGCCACCTCGGGATCCACCGCGGCGTCGTACTGGACCGGGCCCTCCACCAGCAGATCAGGACGCATCTGCTGGACGATAGCGGTTGCCTCCCTGACTTGGTCGACGTCGGCGCCGCTGCCCGACACACCGGTGGAATACGACAGCATGGCCACCCGTGGTGTGATGCCGAACTGCGCGGCGGTGCCGGCAGAGGAAATGGCGATGTCGGCCAACTCCGGTGCGGTCGGGTCGGGATTGACCGCGCAGTCCCCGTAGATCAGCACCCGATCCGCCAGGCACATCAGGAACACGCTGGAGACGATGGTGGTTCCTGGTGCCGTCTTGATGATCTCGAAGGACGGCTTGATGGTGTGCGCGGTGGTGTGCACCGCGCCGCTCACCATGCCATCGGCCATGCCCAGATGCACCATCATGGTGCCGAAATATGAAGCGTCGGTGACGATCTCGGCGGCCCGCTCCTCGGTCATGCCCTTGTGGGCGCGGATCCTCGCGTACTCCTTGGCGAAAGTCGCCACCAGTTCCGGATCGTGACGCGACAGGATCGTCGCACCGCTGATATCCACGCCCGCAGCGGACGCCGCCGCGCGGACGGGAAGCTCCTCGCCCAGCAGGGTCAACTCGGCCACCCCCGAGCGCAGCAGGCTGGCGGCGGCCCGCACGATTCGGTCGTCCTCGCCTTCGGGCAGCACGATGCGCCGGCGGTCCGACCGGGCCCGCTCGATCAGCCGGTGCTGGAACATCACCGGGGTCAGCACGTCTGAAACGCCGACATCAATTGCCGCCAGGAGCTTCTCCTTGTCGACGGTCTCCTCGAACAACCGCAGGGCTGACTCGACCTTGACGGTCGACCGAGCCGTCAGCTTCCCTCGCACACCGGCGAGCGCGGACCCCGTCTCGAACGTGCCACCCTGCGCCACGATGATCGGCAGGTCCTGATGCGCGCCGTAGATCAACCGGTCCACCGGTTCGGGCAGTGCGTAGCCGCCGGTCAGCACCACCGCCGACAGCCGCGGGTAGACCCCCGACTGGTGGGCCATCAGCAGGGCCGGCAGCAGGTCGTAGCGATCGCCCGGCGCGATCACGGTGACGTCCTCCACCAGGCGGATGAGCACGTTAGGCAGCGACATCGCCGCCACCACAAAGCCCATCGACTCGCGGTTCAGCCAGGCCGGGTTGCCCCGGACGAGTTCGCCATCGCAGGCAGCAACCAGGTCGGCCACCACCGGCGCGGCCAGCAAACGCATCTCGGGAATGACGCCGACCGGCAGGCCACCGTCCCGGGTCAACAGTTCACGGACCTCGTCGACCGAGTCCAACTCCACCCGGTTCGCGATCACCGCAACCAGATGGGCGTGCGCCGCAACGAGATCGGCCCTGGCGAGCTCAGCGGCCAACCGGACCTGTTCGGCGCTGCGTCGCCGGCCGTGCACCACCAGCACCACCGGCGCACCGAGATTCGCGGCGATCGCGGTGGTGGCGCCCAACTCGTCGTCGCTGCCGACCACCACCAACGCGTCATACCGACTGCCCAGATCCTGGAACCGGTCGACAATTCTGGCCAGGGCATTGCCGGTGTGGGCACGCCATTCCTGCGAGCCGACCCCGATGGCCTCGGCATACTCCTGGTCGACGGCGGGTTGTGCCAGCAGCAGTTCGACCACGCGATCCACCGGCCGGGACGAATCCACCACAGGCCGGAAGATGCCGACCTTCCCGACCTGGCGACCCAGCAGGGTCACCAGACCAAGGGCGACCGTGGATTTCCCAGAGCCGTCCTCCGGTGAGGCGACGTACACGTTGCGCGACATCAGCGCAGGCCCGCCGTCCGGATCCGGCGATCAGGGCCGCGGACGATCAGCGCGGTCATCGGTGAAACCGGCTCTCATGTCGAGGTAGCCGGGCGGAACGGAGCGCTCGGTGCACGGCGAACCTCCGTCCTGGCCCGGAGATACCTGTGGTGACAACATCGGCGACGCTGGACAGTTGTCCTCGTTCTGCGCGATGTCGGCGGCGGCCGGTAGCTCCCAGTCATACCCCGTTCGGGGAATCAGTGCCAGCCCGCACCCACATACTGGCGCCGGGCGCCTCGTTGGAGCAGCCGCGGTCTCTTTCGGTCACCCCGGCCACCCGGCCGACGCCTATGCTCGAAGATACGCATCGCCTCGATCGCCGCCCGTCAGTTGGCCGCCCCCGGCATGGCAGGTCTTTTCGGTAGCGGCCCTTCGTCGATCCCTTCTCCTGCGATTGCACGCGCGGTCGCTTCAGTTCCGGGAGGAACTCCATGCCTGTTGTTGTCGAACCTCCGAACGGCTCCGCTGTCACGGATGTCGTCGGCTCCGCAGCATTGCCGCTGCCGGCCGAGTTCCTGGGCGGAGCCGCGTTGCGGGACAAGGTGGTGACCGCCGCCGAGGCGGTGCGGCTCATCCGGGACGGCGATGCCGTGGTGATCGAGGGCTTCGTGGGCCAGGGATTCGCCGAGGAATTGACGCTGGCACTGGAAAACCGCTTCCTTGTCACCGGCACCCCACGCAACCTGACCGCGGTGTTCACCGTCGCCTCCGGCGACCGGAAGGGTCGGGGATTGGACCGGCTGTGCCACGAGGGTCTGCTCGCGAAGGCCATCGGCGGCCATTGGGGTCTGTCACCGGCGCTGGGGAAGATGGCCGTGGGCAACAGGATCGAGGCCCACAACCTGCCCCAGGGGGTGGTGTCACAGCTGTTCCGGGACACCGCCGCCGGTAAGCCGGGTCTGATCACCCGCGTCGGTCTCGGCACTTTCGTGGATCCACGGAACGGCGGCGGGAAGATCAACGAACGCACCACCGAGGACCGCGTTGAACTGATCATGCTGGACGGCCAGGAATACCTGTTCTACAAGGCATTGCCGCTGGACGTGGCGTTCCTCCGTGGGACAACCGCTGACCCCGAGGGCAACATCACCATGGAGCGCGAGGCCCTCACCCTGGAGGCTCGTGCGGCGGCCACTGCGGTGCACAACGCGGGCGGTCTGGTCATCGTGCAGGTGGAACGGATCGCCGACAGCGGGAGTCTGAGCCCGCGGGACGTCAAAATCCCCGGAGTGCTGGTCGATTGCGTCGTGGTGTCGCAACCCGAACACCATTGGCAGACCTTCGGCACCCAGTACTCCCCCGCCTTCAGCGGCGAGCTGCGCCGGGTCCGCAGCACCATCGCACCGATGGCGCTCACCGAGCGGAAGGTCATCGCGCGCCGGGCGGCGATGGAACTACGACCGGACAGCGTGGTGAATCTCGGGATCGGACTACCCGAGGGAGTGGCCAATGTGGCGGCCGAGGAACACATCCTGGATTACCTGACGCTGACCGCCGAGCCCGGCCCGATGGGCGGGATGCCCACCGCAGGGCTGGATTTCGGATCGGCGGTGAACTCGCAGGCCATCATGGACCAGCCGGCGCAGTTCGACTTCTACGACGGGGGCGGCCTGGACGCCGCAGTCCTGGGAATGGCCCAGGCCGACCGGGTGGGTAACGTCAACGTCAGCCGATTCGGGTCGAGGCTGGCGGGGTCCGGGGGTTTCATCAACATCAGCCAGAGCGCGAAGAAGCTGATCTTCGTCGGGACTTTCGTGGTACCCAGCCGTGCACACGTCGCGGACGGCAGGCTGGTCATCTCCGACGGCATCGTCTCGCCCAAGTTCCTGGCCGATGTCGAGCAGCGCACGTTCAGCGGTGAATACGCGGCGGCCGCCGGTCAGCCGGTGTTGTACGTCACCGAGCGGTGCGTGCTGCAGTTGACTCCCGACGGGCTGGAACTCATCGAGATCGCCCCCTGGCTGGACCTGGAGAAGGACATCCTCGCGCACATCGGGTTCACCCCGATCATCAACGGAGCACCGCGGTTGATGGATTCGCGGATCTTCACCGCCGGACTGATGGGCCTCAAGGACGACCTGCTGGCCATGCCGCTGGAGGCGCGGTTCGCCTACGACTCCGCCCGGAACATGTTCTTCCTCAACATGGAGGGAATGTCGCTGCTCACCGAGAATGACGTCGAGGCGATCGGTACCGAGGTCGAGAAGCGTCTGGCCGCCGTCGGCAAGAAGGTGCAGATGGTGGTCAACTATGACAACTTCTATCTGGCACCGGTTCTCACCGATGCCTACATCACCCTCGTGCGCCGGCTGGCCGAGCACTATTACGCCGCGGTGACCAGATACACCACCAGTTCCTTCATGCGGCTCAAGCTGAGCGAGCAGCTGTCGGGGCGTGGATTGGCCCCGCACATCTACGAGAGCCGGCAGGAAGCCATGAACTGGCACGAGCGATAGCCGCGCGCGGCCGACCCGTCACCGGCCGCGCGCCACGCGCCGCGGCCATCCGGTCGGCGGAAGGTCGGAACCGCGGACAGGATGGCGAGCGGTGACCGATGGGGGTAGCGTTCGACTTGGTTGACTCGACAGCCAGCCCGGAACCACGGTGAGCCCACTTCACCGGGGGAGTTGCCACTCGCAACCGGGCACTACCCGGTGACCTCCTCACGGAGCGACACCCGTCAAGGCTCCCCGTTCGGTTCCGCTGAGGATCCTCGGCGTCCCGGACCGTGCCTGTGCCCTCCGCACATCAGCTCAAACCGGCGTAGAAGGGCATCCTCATGAACCCCTCCATCGTGAACTCCCCGGGCGGCCCAGCGTCCGTGATTGCCGAGCCGTTCGGAAACGGCATTGCAGGGCCGGTGACGGACCTGCCCGCGACTCGATCGGCAACGCCTGCCGAACGGGTGCTGACCGACCCCGAGCTTGCTGATATTCACGCCTGGTGGCGGGCAGCCAATTACCTGGCGGTGGGGCAGATCTACCTGCTGGACAATCCGCTGCTCCGCAGCGATCTGGTCCCCGAGGACGTGAAACCGAGACTGCTCGGGCACTGGGGAACCACTCCCGGCCTGAACTTCGTCTACGCCCATCTCAACCGGATAATCCGGAACAACGACGTCAACATGATCTTCATGGTCGGTCCGGGACACGGCGGTCCGGCCGCGGTCGCCAGCGCGTACCTGGACGGCACGTACACCGAGGTGTACCCGCACGTCACCCGCGACGAGGTGGGGATGCAGCGGTTGTTCCGGCAGTTCTCCTTCCCCGGCGGCATTCCCAGCCACGTCGCGCCGGAGACACCGGGCTCGATCCACGAGGGCGGCGAACTCGGGTACGTGCTCTCGCACGCCTACGGCGCTGCGTTCGACAACCCCGACCTGGTCGTGACGGCCGTGGTCGGCGACGGCGAGTTCGAGACCGGACCGTTGGCGGCGTCCTGGCACGGGAACAAGTTCCTCGACCCGGTCAACGACGGCGCGGTGCTGCCGATCCTTCACCTCAACGGCTACAAGATCGCCAACCCGACCATCCCGGCCAGGATTCACCGCGCGGAACTCGAGGCGCTGCTGACCGGATACGGTCATGAGGTTTTCACCGTCGAAGGTGACGATCCGCAGATCCTGCACGAAACCATGGCCGCCACCATGGATACCGTGTTCGGCCGGATCCGTGAGATCCAGCGCGCCGCCCGCGAGGACGGCGACATGGAACGCAAGCCCTGGCCGATGATCCTGATGGTCACCCCGAAGGGCTGGACCGGTCCGAAGTTCATCGACGGCCTGCAGTACGAGGGAACCTGGCGATCGCACCAGGTGCCGCTGACCGCGACCAGGGAGAACGCCGAGCACCGGCGGATGCTGCAGGAGTGGATGGAGTCCTACCAGCCGCGGGAACTGTTCGACGACGAGGGCCGGGTCGTCGAGCGGATCGCCGCGCTGGCGCCGACGGGTGACCGCCGGATGAGCGCCAACCCGCACGCCAATGGCGGCCTGCTGCTCAAACCCCTTGTGCTGCGGGACTTTCGCGAGCGAGGCGTGGAGGTCATCGCGCCAGGCGCATCGGTGCACGAGCCGACAAGAGTGATGGGCCAGTACCTGCTGGACGTGATGACCGACAACACCAACAACTTCCGCATCGTCGGCCCGGACGAGACGGCATCCAACCGGCTGGACGCCGTCTACGCGGTGACGGACAAGGCATGGCAGGGCGAGATCCTCCCGGTGGACGAGCATCTGGCTCATCACGGCCGGGTGGTGGAGATCCTCTCCGAGCACACCTGCCAGGGCTTCCTGGAGGGCTACCTGCTGACCGGTCGGCACGGCCTGTTCTCCTGCTACGAGGCGTTCATCCACCTGGTGGACTCGATGTTCAACCAGCATGCCAAGTGGCTCAAGGTGACTCGCGAGATCGGTTGGCGCAGACCAATACCCTCGCTGAACTACCTGCTGACCTCGCATGTGTGGCGGCAGGATCACAACGGTTTCTCGCACCAGGACCCGGGATTTGTCGACCACGTGGTCAACAAGAAGGCCGAGGTGGTCCGGGTCTATTTCCCGCCGGACACCAACACCCTGCTGTCCACCACCCGGCACTGCCTGGCGTCGAAGAACTACGTCAACGTGGTCGTCGCTGCCAAGCAGCCCACCTTCGATTGGCTGACACCCGACGAGGCCAACTTGCACTGCGCCCGCGGCCTTGGCATCTGGGACTGGGCCTCCACCGACCACGATGGCGATCCGGACGTGGTGATCGGCTGCGCCGGTGACGTGCCTACCCTGGAAGCCCTTGCAGCGACGGCAATTCTGCGCCGCCGGCTGCCGCACCTGAAGGTCCGGTTCATCAACGTGGTGGACCTGATGCGGTTGCAGGACGCCAGCGAGCATCCACATGGGCTGTCGAACCGCGACTTCGACACGCTCTTCACCACCGACAAGCCCGTCATCTTCGCCTATCACGGCTATCCGTGGCTGATTCATCGGCTGACCTATCGGCGACACAATCACGACAATCTGCACGTCCGCGGGTACAAGGAGGAGGGCACCACCTCCACGCCGTTCGACATGGTGATGATGAACGACATGGATCGGTTCCATCTGGTGATGGACGTCATCGACCGTGTCCCGTCGTTGCGATCCTCGGCGGCGCTGCTGCGCCAGGAAATGGTGGATGCCCGCGCAGAGGCGAAGCGGTGGACCCGCGACTACGGCGACGACATTCCGTCGGTCCGCGA
>DASQFG010000164.1:0-1846 GCA_035633315.1 Nakamurella sp.
TCGGACGCCGTGCCGTAGGTCGCCCAGAGTGCGCGGCGGGCGTCGGTGTCGGGAGGCCCGATCGGAAGGACGTAGTCGAACCGGCCGTGCCGCAGGAATGCTGGGTCGATGGTCCGGATGGAGTTCGTCGCGCAGATGAACAGCCGCCCCGCTTGCGCGCGGAACGACACCAACCCTTTGAGCAGCTCGTTGACCACCCCGACGTCGGTGTCGGCCAGCGTGCGGGCGGAGGCGATCTCTTCGACCTCGTCGATGAAGACCACCACGTGTTCGAGCGCGGCGATGTCCGTGAAGGCCTGGTTGAGTCCCGAGGCGATTCCGGCAGCGGCGCCGAGCCGCGAGGGGAACAATTCCAGGAATGGCCAGCCGAGCCGGCCGGCGACGGCTCGGGCGAACGTGGTCTTGCCGGTGCCGGGTGGCCCGAACAGGATGACCGCCCTGGGTGGATCGACGCCGTAGTCCGCTGCCATGTCGGGATGGGACAGCGGCAGGATGAGGGTCCGTTCGATGACGTCCTTCTCCGCGGCCATCCCGGCGATCTCGTGCCAGAGCCGGGCGTTGGGCACGGCGGCGCCGAGCTCATTGAGCAGCCGCACCGACGCCGGTGAGGTCAGCTCCGACTTCTCGAAGTAGGTGACGCCCTCCCGGGCGGCGAACCCGCAGTTGTCGAACGCGGTGCTGCCGGTCTCTCCGGCCGGGAGCACCGCTCCGATCCGAGACACGCCGAGGGTGAGCAGTCGCTGTTCGAGGGCGGCGAGCAGGTCGCTGCCCAGTCCGTGGCCCCGCCACGCTGGTGACAGACTCAGCCGCAGCACCCAGGCCCGGTCGGTATCGACCCGGCTCAGGGCCGCACCGATCAACTGCCCGTCGGCAACCGCGACGACGGCCGGGTGGCTGCCCAGGGCTGCGACGACATCGGCCAACGTGAACACCGGTGGCTGCCGAGTCGTGGAGGATTCGTCGTCGAGGCGGATCAGCGCCTCAAGATCTGCCGCGACGAGGTCGCGCACGTGCCAACTGCCCATCGCACACTCCTCACTTCGTTCCCGACGCCCTCGAGGCGCCCGGGTGAACGTCTCGGGCTCACCCGCTGAGCATGGGGCCCCCGGACACAATCCGCAGGCCGTGGGCTGTGAGACAGCACAGCCAACGCTCGCCCGCGCTGTTCACGGGACGCGAGGACGCTGCAGGATGCGCGCGAAAGTGCCGTTCGGCCCGACGTTCACCGCCGCCGACGGCCTCGAGGCCTTCACCACCGCGAGCACCAGACTGGTCAGCGGGCGACCGCTCACCTGGTACGGCCCGTCCCTGCGCGATGCGGCCACCTTCAGCGGGCAACCGCACCACGCGATGCGATGCTCGCCGCGACCGGAGTTGGTCGCCGGACCGCTGTCCCCCGGCCACCGGTGCCAGCATGGCCGGTGATGGCTAGTTCGAGGGCGCAGACCCGTTGCCGTCGGAGAAGCCCGGCCCGGGTCATTGCGCACATTCGCGACGCCGTGGATGAGGGTGGTGGGGTCACCCGCGGGAATCGTCGACTCTGATGGTGGTGCGTAGCCGGTGCAGGGACCGTCGGATGTGGCTCTTCACGGTTCCGATCGGCAGGCCGAGCCGTTCGGCGATCTGGGAGTGGGTGAGGTCGTCATAGAACGCCATCCGCATGATCCCCCGCGCGGGGTCGCCCAACCGGTCGAGCTCGTCAGCGACCAGCATCTGGGAAGCGACCCGGTCGATGTCGGTGGGCAGCCCTTCGCTCCGCGAGTCGGCGTGCTCCACGCCCGCGTGGGTCCGGGCCACCCGGGATCGGGCCTGCCAGTGGTCGGCGATCCGCCGCCGGGTGATGGTC
>DASQFG010000165.1:0-4740 GCA_035633315.1 Nakamurella sp.
GTTGCAGACCGAAAATCCCGATGATGAAGCTTTCCGCGAGAATGGCGGCGCCCAGGAATAGCAGACCGATGATGAGGCTGATGCGCCCATTGCGGAGCAGTCGGCGGATCTGCCGGCGCTTGGCGCGGGCCCGGCCCTCAAAGTGAATGCCAACGGCCTCGCGGAGACCGGCCTGTGCTTGCGCGTTGGCCGGTTCACGGCTCAGGTAGACCCGAAGGGCGAATGGTTTTCGGCGAGAAGCCTCTTGGGCGCGGCCGACCAGGTACGCCTCGGCATCGGGGTCGAGCGCTCGTCCGCGGAACGGGGCCGGGTCGATGGCATTGAAAAGCTGCTCGAGCCGATTGACCCGAACGTCAAGAATTTCGGTGTCGGAGGCAGTGTGAGGACCTTTGGGGATTGACTCGGGCATGACGACCTCCTGATGTCGATCTTTGGTGAAGCCAAAGCGGCAGCGAAGCCGCCGGAGCGCGGGTTGTGGAGGAGTCAGAAGGGCCAGAAGACCGGCACCAGGAAGGTGGCCGCGGCCAGGAACAGCAGCAGTAACGGCAGGCCGAGCTTCCAGTAGCCGCCGAATCGGTAGGCGCCCGGACCCATGACCATGGTGTTGGCCGGGGTGGCCACCGGCGTCAGGAAGGACGCCGCCCCGGCCACCGCCACCGCCATCAGCAGCGGCATCGGCGAGATGTGGGTCTCGGCGGCGATGGCGATGGCGATCGGGGCGACGATCAGCACAGTGGCCATATTGCTGATCAGCTGGCCCAGCACCGCGACGACCGCCACGATCCCGAACAGCAGCAGGTACGGGCTGGCCCCGCCCAGGTGGTCGACCAGCCCGCGCGCGATCAAATCGGCGGTGCCGCTCGTCTGGATGGCCGTGGACAGCGGGATCATCCCGCCGACCAGCACCAGCGTGGTGATCGAGATGGATCGGTGGGCCTGGCCGACGGTGATCACCCGGGTGAGGATCATCGCGCAGGCCGCCAGCAGCCCCGCCACCGCCGGCGGCACCAGGTTCAGGGCCAGCAGCACCACCATGGCGCCCACGATGATCAGGGCGATCCGGCCGGCGCGGCCCATCGGGGCAGCCTGCCGCCGCACGGCCTGCGGGGAGTCGACGACCAGGACGTTCGGGTCGGCGGTGTTGACGTCCAGCGCTTCCCAGGTGCCCTGCAGCAACAGCACGTCGCCGGGCGCGAGCACGGTCGAGGTCTCCAGGTGCTCGCCGGCGCGCTGGACCGCCACGATGACCAGTTGGCCCGAGTCGGTGACCATGCCGGGAAAGACCGTATCGCCGACGAAGGCGGACCGGGGGGCACCACCACCTCCACCAGCCCGGACCCTGGCTGACGACACCGGCCGGATCGGGCAGCCGGTACTGGTCGGCCAGAGTCCGGGCGTGTTCGGACAGGTCCCGCGGCGCGCTGGCCGGGGTGCGCCTGGGCAGCAGCTTCGGGCCGAGAACAATGCAGATCAGCAGGGTGCCGATCAGCAGCGGCACTCCGACCAGGGCGAACTCGAAGAACCGGAACGGCCGCTGACCGTCACCGACCGCGATCTCGCCGGCGGAAATCCGGGACGAGGGCCAGCTGGTGACCGAGAAGACGGTCGCGACCATCATGGCTTCTCACGGCATCGCCGGGATCAGTCCCCGATCGTTCAAGGTATGTACGACAATCCCTGACCGGTCGGCGATGACGCCGCCGGACCTGGTGAACCGCCGGTTCGATCAGGGCCGGCTTGATGCCGTCTGGGCGTCGGACATCGAGCGCCACGAGGCGCCTGTTTGACCGTGCGGTGATGAAAGGACACCGCCTCCGGCTCGTCGCAGCGGGCCGGGTGAAGCTGAGGGCAGCCTGATCCTCCGGGACGGGGGTGAGGGTGGGAAGCAGCCCTGACAACGCCGAGACGGATCAGTACTGCCAGATGATCCGGGTTCGGCAAGCAAGACGGAGAGGTATACGTGAGGAACCAGCGACTGAAAGCCCCTCAAGACGACCCACCAGCTCTAATCTGGCGGATTTGGGCTGGGTTGCAGCGCGCACCCGCATCCGGAGGTTGCGGGGAACTCCTTGGCCGGTTGATGTCGCCGGTCGGGAGGCCGTGGTGAAGGTCTGCGGCGTAGCCGCGGCGATGCTGCAGGGGCATAGCTGGGTGCCGATCCCGTCGAACGGTCGGAAGGTGAACGTGGGAACCATCCCGGTGGTCCCGAACCCGGTCAGCTGCCAGTTGCCCGGTGGGAAGGTCCGTCGCCGGCTGATGCCGCCGGGGTGGGGCGGAGGACCCGTAGTAGTCCGAGGCCGGGAAAGCCGGCCACATGGCGAAGGGGTCCAGCGTGATCGCAGCAGGCGGGCGTTGATGGGAGATCACCGGTGAATGCTGGTGTTCCGTGGCCGGAGCTGGGTCCAGCAACGGCGCGGGTACTGTCGATGCAGACCAAGCTGCACCAATGGGCGGCGGCTGATTCTGGTCGTCGTTTCGATGATGTGTTCAACCTGGTACACGACCCGGCCTTCCTGGTGGTTGCCTGGAGTCGGGTGCGGAGCAACAAAGGTGCACGGACGGCTGGTGTCGACGGGATCGCTCCGCGTGATGTCGACGCCGAGTCGGTGCGGGACATGCTGACCGGTCTTCGCGAGGATGTGAAGAGCCGCCGGTTTGTTCCGCAGATGGTGCGGGAGAAAACGATCCCGAAGGCGTCGGGCAAGGTCCGGCGGTTGGGGATCGCGACCACTCGGGACCGGATCGTGCAGGCTGCGTTGAAGTTGGTACTGGAGCCGATCTTCGAGGCGGATTTCAAGCCGTGTTCCTACGGCTTCCGTCCAAGGCGCCGGGCGCAGGACGCGATCGCCGAGATTCATTATCTGGCCACTCCTACCCGGAATTATCAATGGGTTTTTGAGGCGGATATTGCGGCATGTTTCGACGAAATTTCGCATTCGGCTCTGATGGACCGGGTGCGGAATCGAGTCGGGGACAAACGGGTCCTGCATTTGGTGAAGGCCTTTCTGCGGGCTGGCATCCTCTCCGAGGATAACCAGCACCGTCAGACGATTACCGGCACTCCGCAAGGCGGAATTCTGTCCCCGCTGCTGGCTAATATCGCCCTGTCCGTGTTGGACGAGCATTTCGCGACGAAGTGGGAAATGCTCGGACCTTCATGGAAACGCGCCAGTAACCGCCGTTCCGGTGGCGCATCGATGAAGCTCGTCAGATACGCGGACGACTTCTTGGTGCTGGTCAACGGCACGCGGGAGCATACTGACGCGTTGTGGGACGAGGTCGCAGCCGTTTTGGCGCCGATGGGTTTGCGCCTGTCGGTGGCCAAGACCAGGGTCTGTCACGTGGATGAGGGATTCGACTTTCTCGGCTGGCACATCCAGCGCCGACGCATGAGAGGCCGAAATGGCAAGAAAGCGGTCTACACCTATCCGTCGAAAAAGGCCCTGGTGGCCGAAATTGACAAGGTGCGATCGCTGACCCGCCGGGCACAACACCGAACACTCGCTGACCTGCTCCATCGGCTTAATCCGGTGTTGCGGGGCTGGTGTAACTATTTCCGTCACGGCGTGTCCGCTCGGACCTTCAGCTACCTCGATCATTTCGCTTTCTGGCGGGTTTTCGGGTGGTTGACCAAGCGTCACGCCGGGCTGAATAAACGCACCCTGGTCCGTCGTTTCCTCCCCGGGTGGGAGATACGAGACGGCACCGTCGAGATGTTCAGGCCGCAACAGATAGCGATCGAGCGTTACCGCTATCGCGGCACCCGCATCCCGACGCCATGGTCGAGTGCACTCCCAGCGGCATCAACCGCACAATTGGCGTGATCACGTGGAGAGCCGGATGCGGTGGAAGTCGCTTGTCCGGTTCGGGAGGCGGTCCGCAGAAACGGACCGGTCGCAAGACCGGCACCGCGCTGCGGACCGACCTCACACAAAACTCCGCGGCCCGACGAAGGGCCTGTACTACCACCTATACGTGTTGATCGACATCTACTCCCGGTACAATCCGGGTTGGTTCGTGTCCACGATCGAGGAATCACAACTGGCGGCGGACTTCCTCGCCGACGCGATCGCCCGTAACGGGGCGGCGCCGCACACGGTCCATGCGGATCGTGGCACGTCGATGACGTCGAAAACGGTGGCGCTGTTTCTGGCCGATCTGGGCGTCACCAGAACGCATTCCCGGCCGCGGGTGTCAAATGACAATCCGTATTCCGAGGCCCAGTACCGTACGCCGAAGTATTTGCCGGACTTTCCCGATCATTTTGCCTCATTGTCCCACGCCAAGCAATTCCTGGTAGAGTTCTTCTGGACCTCCTGCTGTTTTCATGGGCGGTTTGGCAGTGCCGGGCACAGGCCGCCGCGGGTGAGCATCGCCATGGCGATGAAGGCTTCGGGTGTGTGGAATCCGTTGGCGCGTTTGGTCAGTGCTCGTAGGTGCGTGTTCGTGGCTTCCGAGAGTGCATTGGACAGGCCGTGATCGAGGGTGTTGAAGATCAGCTGCTGGAACCGTTTGATAGTGGCGGCGAGTGCGACGAACCCGGGCAGCTGTGAGCGTCGGGCCCAGGCCAGCCACCCGGCGAGCAGTTCCCGGCCGGTTTCGCCCTTGGTCGAGAACACCAGCCGGAGTTGCTCCTTGAGCAGGTACGCCCGGTACAGGCCCGAGTTGGTCTTGGACAGCGACGCCAACGAGCCCCGCTGCTCCGGGGTCAGGTCTCGCGGGTTCTTCACCAACGCCCAC
>DASQFG010000166.1:0-3897 GCA_035633315.1 Nakamurella sp.
ACGACGCCGTCGTCGATGCGGCCTTCCCGGAACATCCGGTTCTGATCGACCCCGCCGAGATCGACACCGAGGAGCGCGCGCTGCTGTCCGAGCGGCTCGCCGGTTGGCACGAGAAATACCCTGACGTCGTCGTCGAGCAGACCGTGGTGCACGGCCGGCCGACACCGGCGTTGCTCGGCTACGGCGACACGTCCGCACTGATCGTGGTCGGCAGCCGTGGTCGCGGCGGATTCAAGGGCATGCTGCTGGGTTCCACCAGCCACGCGTTGATCATGCACAGCCAGTGCCCGGTGGTCGTCGTCCGACCCGACGTCCTGGACTGACGCCTTGATCGCCGATTGATCGCCGATCACAGCAGAAGAATTTGGAGGAAGCGATGCGCTCGGCTCGACCCCAACCCGACGGCTGGGAACGCCCGCGTTCGCTGATGTTGACCGTCTGGCACAACCCGATGGCGCGGTCCTGCGATCGAGGTCGGGCGGCGCTGGCGCTGGCCCTGATCGGCCTGTGGATCCTCGCCTTTCCGGTCGCCGCGATCGCCGGATCGATGATCTGGGCGAACGGTTCGGCGACCGCGGCGCGGGACAATGCCGAACGCACCAGGGTGACCGCCGAACTGCTCACCGACGCGGCACTGCCGCAGCTCAGCTCGCACGGGTTTCCGCTGAACAACCCGACACCGGCGACCGCGACCTGGGTGGCCGGCAACGGAACCGTGCAGACCGGGTTGATCCCGGTGAGCGCGGGACAGTATGCCGGGGACCATGTCTCGATCTGGTTGGACCGCTCGGGCGCGGTCACTGAACCGCCGCTGAACGTCTCCGACGCGGCCGCAAGAGCCGTCATCGTCGGGCTCGGCGGGTGGCTGGTCGTCGGCCTGGTGCTGGCCTCGCTGTACGGGCTGGCCCGGCGCAGCCTGAACGCGCGCAGCCGGGCACGCTGGGACGCGGAATGGCAACTGGTGGAACCGTTGTGGTCCAACCGCTGACCGGGTAGTGCTAGCCCGTGGAGCGGGGTTCCGCGCGCGTCCTGCGCGGTTGCAACCGGGGTAGCGCCACCGCCAGCGCGGCGCCCGCCGCGCAGATCACCGCGGTGATGAGGAAGATCTCCCGGTACTGGGTGAGCAGCGCCAGCGACAACGCCTGCCGGTACTGCTCGATCTGCCGGGCGAATTCCTCCTGTTGGACGCCGATCGGCAGCGGAGTGGTCAGGTCGGCGGTCAGTTCGCTGAACCGGTGCAACCCCCATGCGGTGAGGGCGGCGACGCCGACCAGCATGCCCGTCATCCTGGCGATCACCACCGCGGCCGAGGCGATCGCGTGCCTGGCCGGTGGGACCACCCGCAGCGCGGCGGAGGACACCGGGGCGATCACCAGGCCGAGCCCGAACCCGGCGATCGCCAGGTCGGTGTCCAGCACCGGCAGGCCGAGCGGGTGCTCGGCGGACAGCACGTCCAGCGGCCACCGCGAGATGAGCAGGTAGCCGACCGCGGCCAGCGCCAACCCGGCCACTGCCACCCAGCGCTCCCCCACTCGCGAGGCGAGCCAGCCGCCCGCGACGGCGCCCGGCACAAGCGCGATCAGGAAACGGCTGAGCACCGCAGCCGCAGCGGCCGAGTCCATGCCGAGCAGCGTCTGCGCGAACAATTCGACGTCGACCAACGTCACCAGCAGGGCGGCGCCGGCGACGAAGCTGACGCCCAAGGTGGCCAGGAACGGCCCCATCCGCACATCGGCGGGATCGAACAGTCGCGTCCGGGAATGCCTCTCCCACAACAGGAATCCGACGATCGCGAGTGCCGCCGCGGCGAGGGTGGCCGGTCCCCACGGCGGTAGCACGCTGGTCTCGGGGTCGGGGTTGTACAACGCCACCACCAGCAGACCCAGCGCCGCGGCGAGCAGCCCGCCGCCGACCAGGTCGACCGCCACAGCAGGGTGCACCGGCCGGCCGCCGGGCACGGTGAGCCGGACGATCAGCATGGCCCCGACGGTCAGCGGCAGATTGATCCAGAACACCCAGCGCCAGCTCTCCGGCTGAATGCCGGAGAAGAACGCGGAGGCGCCGAAGGCGGCCGCCACGGCGACCCCGTACAGCGTGCCCAGCACGCTGCCCAGTTCCTGTGCGGCGCCGACCACGCCCAACGCCGTCGATCGCCGGTGCTCGGTCCACAGGTCGGCGACCAGCGCCATGGTCACCGGCAACAGGGCACCGCCGGCGATGCCCTGCAGCACCCGGCCACCGACCAGCAGCGGCAGGCCGGCGGCGAGTGCCGTCACCGCAGACCCGATCGCGAACGCGATCAGGCATCCCTGCAGCACCACCCGGCGGCCGAAACGGTCAGAGAGCTGCGCCAGCAGCGGCATCCCGGCGACGTAGCCGAGCAGGTAACCGGTGACGATCGGGGTGGCGCGCTGCAACCGGTTCACCGGGATCCCCAGGTCCCGCACCATGTCCACCAGCAGCCCGACCACCACGTAGGCGTCCAGCGCCGCCAGCAGCACCGCCGTCCCGGCGGCACCGATGGCCAGCCGCCGCTGCCGCGGTGGGCCGGTCACCACGCACCCACGCCCGTCACTCCGCCGCGCGCCGTCAGGAGGGCGGGCTGATGGTCACGGCCTCGTTCAGTGCCGACAGTTGCACATCCACCGTCGCCGGTTTGCCATCAGCGCCGTTCAGCTCGAACCGCGCCGACGTCAGCTCCGCCGACGGTTGCTCGATGGTGAAGGTGCCCTTGACGTCGGAGTTGATGCCGGGGACGAGTGAGGTGACGACGTCCTTCGGCACGGTCCCTGAGACGACGGCCGTGGTGTCGTCGCTGCTGACCAGGGTCGCGCCGGTGACGCCGGACAGCACCGCGGAGACGCCCTTGTCGGGATTGAGGATGACCGACGGGTCGTACACCTGATCGGCCAGCGCGGCGGGGATCTGCGCGAACCCGCCGGTCGGTCCCTTGAGGTAGAGCTTCTTGTCGGCCAGCACGAACTCGACCTCGATGAGCTGGCCGAACTGCTTGATGGTCCCGGTGCCTTGCGCGTCACCCGCGGCGGTCAGGTCGCCCTCGGCCTTCTGCACGGTGATATCGGGCAGTTCGCCGTCCACGGTGAGCGTGAAGTGCGCGCTGGTGACCGCGGACATGGCCTTCGCTGATGCGGTGAGCAGTTCGGTCGGATTCGGTGGCGCAGTGGTCGACGGTGACGGGTCCGATGAACCGGAGGTGCACCCGGCCAGCAACACCAGCACCGCGGCGACCCCCACAGCCGCGGCGCGGCGGAAGATCATGGGTGGATGGTATCCGGCGGCGGCCAACCCGGCCCGGAATACGACAAACGGGGCGCCACCCGCTGGGAGTCCAGCGGGCAGCGCCCCGTCAGCGGGGTCAGCCGATTGCTCAGCCCAGGCGGATGACCTGGCCCGGGTAGATCAGGTCGGCGTCGGAGATGATGTCCGAGTTGGCCGCGTACAGGGCCTCCCAGCCACCGGAAACGCCCTGTGCAGCAGCGATCTCGGAGAGCGTGTCGCCGGATACCACGGTGTAGGTACCGTCTTCCGCGCGGGCCGAAACAGCGTCCGAGCTGCTCGAGTCGGTGCTGTCGGTGCTGTCGGTGCTGGTCTCGTCAGCGGAGTTGCTGTTCGAGTCGTTCTCGTCGTAGGAACGGCTGCGCGAGGCCTGCCGGTCCTCGCTGGACGAATCCCACGAGGACTCATCGCTCGACGAGTCGCTCGACGAGTCGCTCGACGAGTCGCTGGACGACGAATCGCTGGACGACGAATCGCTCGATGAGCTGGACGAATCCTCGGCGACACTGCGCGCCGTCGAACCCTCGCCACCACCGGCGTAGGCGCACGCCCAGGCGCCCCAGCCCTGGCCGGCAAGGGTCTGCTCGGCGACGGCGATCT
>DASQFG010000167.1:0-8802 GCA_035633315.1 Nakamurella sp.
CGGTGGCAGAACTCGGCGGCGAACGGGCTGCCCGAGGCGGCGAACCAGGCGGCGAGCCTCGGATCCGGCCGAGCGCCGAGATTGTCGGCGTTGGAGACGAAGAGGTACCGGTACCCCTTGTCGATGAGCGCGCGCAGCAGGCCGGACCCGTCGAGCGCCGTGTAGATGTCGCCGTGTCCGGGCGGGCACCACTCCAGGGTCGGGTCGTCGGGCCAACTCACCGGGGTGAGGTCGTCCGAGCGGAGTTTCGGTTCGCGGTTCTGCAGGAAACCCATTGGCAGACCATCGGTTTCCAGGCCGGGGTGCACCGAGAGCGCCTTGAGGGTGTCGTCCGAGGTGCGGAAACTGTTCATGAACACCACGGGGAGCTGCACACCGAACTCGGCGCGCAGCGCCAGGATCTGCTCGGCGATGATGTCCAGGAAGCTGCGCCCCGGCCGAACCACCAACAAGGACTTGGCCTTGTCCATGCCCATCGAGGTACCGAGCCCGCCGTTGAGTTTCACCACCGCGGTGGCGGCGAGGGCGTCGCGGGCCTCCTGCGGATCGGTGTCCAGGTCGGCCAGTCTGGGCAGTTCCTCGATGGGTTCCAGATCGGGCTCGGCCAGCAGACCGGTCTCGCCCGAGGCGAGCACCTCGTACGAGTGGGAGAACACGGCGATGGCGCGCGGGTGAATCCCGTCGGCCGCCATCAGCTCACGGGCGCGCTGTAGTCCGTCGCTACTCATGCGCGAAATCGTAGGGCACCTGCCAAATCGGACCCAGCCGGCTCGGACGCTGCGTGAGTGGTCGATGGCTCCGTGTGATCGGGACTTCCCCGGCAGCCACCCCGGAGTCCGGTCCGTCGGTCGGGACAGCCCTCGTCATGAACCCTTCGTGCGTCGCCGGCGCGGCTACTCAGCGCCGCTTTCCTGGACTCGGCACCGACATCTGTTGGAGCCAAGACTACAAAACCGGAGCCCAGTGGGAGGCGGACCGCCGAACGCCGCCGCCGCCAAGACCGGGTGCCATTTCCTCCCGGCAGGACTACCCGGCCTGCCCACGGACATGCTCGAAAATGAGGTTGGTCTCGGTGAGCCCGACCTCCGGATGGGCGGAGAGTACGTCGACGACAAAGGTGCGCAGGGCGGCGGCGTCCGAGGTCGCAACGTCCAACAAGAAGTCGTCGGCCCCGGCCAAGAAATAGATGTTCCGCACCTCGGGACGCGTCCGCATCCGTTCGGTGAACAGCCGCATCCTGTCACGCGCACCGGCGTGCAGACGCACCGCGATGATCGCTTGCAGCGGCAGGCCGATCGCCTCCGGATCGAGGTCGGCGTGGTAGCCGCGGATCACCCCCGCCTCCCGCAGGGCCCGCACGCGGCCCAGACACGTCGACGGGGCGATGCCGACCTCAGCGGCCAGCGCGTTGTTCGGGATCCGCGCGTCGCGGACGAGGGCAGCCAGGATCTTACGGTCCACCGGATCGAGGACGGGCGGGGCTGCGAGGGGTCCGCCCGGACCGCCGGGCGCGCTGGAACCGCCGGGTGCGCCCGGACCGCCGGGCGCGCTGAAACCGCCGGGCGCGCTGAAACCGCCGGGCGCGCTGAAACCGCCGGGCGCGCTGAAACCGCCAGGTGCGCTGAAACCGCCAGGTGCGCTGAAACCGCCGGGTGCGCTGAAACCGCCAGGTGCGCTGAAACCGCCAGGTGCGCTGGAACCGCCAGGTGCGCTGGAACCGCCGGGCGCGCTGGGACCGCCGGGACGCCGAACTTCCTGCGCCGGGCGGGGCCGGGCGATACCATTGCTCGAATCATGCGCAGCCATCAGCCCAATCTAACGAATGATCGTCATAGTTGTTCCTAGTTTGCGGCTCAAAGTTCATACTGATTCGGATCAGCGAGCGGCAATGACGCCCGCCGCATCATCCGGCAGTAGTCAGGAGGCTCATCATGCGAGTTGGGGTTCCCCGCGAAGTCAAGAACCACGAGTACCGCGTCGCCCTCACGCCCGCGGGTGCCCATGCGCTGACCATTGCCGGGCACGACGTCGTCATCGAGGCCGGAGCCGGCGCCGGGTCCTTCATCCCCGACGAGGATTTCGTCGCTGCCGGTGCCCGCATCCTGGAAACCGCCGATGAGGTCTGGGATTTCGCCGAGCTGCTACTCAAGGTGAAGGAACCGGTGGCGTCGGAATACCACCGGTTGCGCAAGGACCTGGTGCTGTTCACCTACCTCCACCTGGCGGCGGAGCGCACGCTCACCGATCGGTTGATCGACGCCGGCACCACCGCGATCGCCTACGAGACGGTGCAATTGCCGGACCGATCGCTGCCGCTGCTCGCGCCGATGAGCGAGATCGCCGGTCGACTGGCCCCCCAGGTAGGCGCCTACCACCTGATGCGCAACGAAGGCGGCCGCGGCGTGCTGATGGGCGGCGTCCCCGGGGTGACGAACGGCAAGGTGGTCATTCTCGGCGGTGGGGTTGCCGGTGCGCACGCCGCCACCATCGCCGTGGGGATGCGCGCCGATGTCACCGTGCTGGACCTGTCCCTGCCCACGTTGCGCCGGCTGGATGTGCAGTTCCACGGCGTCGTGCGGACGATCGCCTCGAACGCCTTCAACATCGCCGAGGAGGTCACCCATGCGGACCTGGTGATCGGTTCGGTACTGATTCCGGGCGCCAAGGCGCCGAAACTGGTTTCCAATGAACTGGTTTCGCAGATGAAGCCCGGTTCGGTGCTGGTCGACATCGCGGTCGATCAGGGCGGCTGTTTCGCCGACTCCCGACCCACCACGCACGACGAGCCGACCTTCCGGGTGCACGACGCGCTGTTCTACTGCGTGGCCAACATGCCCGGCGCAGTGCCGCGCACGTCTACTTTCGCGCTGACCAACGCGACCCTGCCGTACGTCTCGGCGGTGGCGAATCTGGGCTGGCAGCAGGCGATCTCGCTCGATCACGCGCTGGCGGCGGGCTTGACCACCCACCACGGTGAGATCACCAACCTCGCGGTGGCCAAGGCGCACGGGGTCGACGCGGTCGATCCGTACTCGCTGGTGGGTTGAGCCTGCCCCGGCCGGTCCTCGCCGGGCGGAATAGCTACCCGCCTATCCGGGCGACTCGCAGAACGAGGCACGGCGCGGTGACTCGAAAGAGAGTCACCGCGCCGTGTCGTTCGCTACCAGCGGATCTCCCGCTGCCGAACCGGCTTTCACCGGTCGAGGCAACGGATCAAGGTCGACCGGTCCGCCGGGCGGCTGTCGGTCAGGCGGCGTCGATGACGGCGATATCGAGGTGACGGGTGCGGCGCGGGTTGCCGACGAGAGCGCCCGACTCGACAACCTCGGTCGTCGCGGAGTCGGTGGAGTGCAGAGCGGTGAATTCAGTCGTCATGGTGAGTCCGTTTCGTTCGCGGGCTGAGCCCCGTTGGAATTAGCCCTGATGGAAATGGCACCGCGAACGTCACTGGTCGCCGCTTTCATGGTGACGCATGACGACCGTGAAGATCACCTGCTGTGGTACGCGAGATCGGTCAGGTTCGTGTCCGTTTGGTCTGGTTCACGACTCCGCGAACTCGCCACTACGGGCGGCGGTCGGTCAAATCCCCCACGTTCGGCCCAGTCGGTATCGACCACGACGGGCTGGCTGGCCACGGGTCGACCAACCGGACTTCCACCGACTATAGCGGGCGAAGAGCGACGATTCTCCTGGTGGCGCGCTGCACGACAGGCAGATCAGCGACTTTGTTGCCACAACCCGGAACCACTGAGGGACGAAAGCCAATGACAGAGCCGGTTTCTCACCGTCATTCGATGGGCAGAAACAGCTGCGCAAGCGTGGCCGAGATCACCCACTCGATACACCCGGTAGTGCTCGCACCAGCAGTACACCGGCACCGGCAACCGTGAGCAGACCTGCCACGACGATGATCACCCCGACGGCAACGACCCCCAAAGTGACGATCAAGCCGACGACGATCACGACCGCGCCAAGCGCCAGCAGGCCGGTGGCAATCCGCACCCGGGAACGACGGACGCGGTCGATGGTGACCTTCGCGGCAAATTTCGGGTCGTCGCGGCTCAGCGAACGCTCGATCTCCTCAAGCTTGCGCTGTTCGTCCCTGGAGAGCGGCACGATTCCTTCTCACGCCCAGGACTGAGCTGGACGCCACAATGTTACGACCGCGGACGAGCGCGTCGACACTGCCGACCGCGCCGCCATCGCCCACTCCGGACGCCCTGCAGGGCAGGAACATCGGCCGCGGAGACACCCCCGTGCGGACACGACGGCGTGCAGGCACACGACGGCGTGCAGACACACCTGGTGCACGACGCCGTGCACGCCATCGCGGTGCGAGCGCACGGGTACCGACGCCGACAGGTTCGTCGGCGCCGGTTCCGCGCTCAGGCCAGAGCGGCATCCAAGGTGATCTCCACGCCGGTGAGCGCCTTGGACACCGGGCAGGTCCCCTTCGCATCTTGCGCGGACGCGGCGAATCCGGCGGCATCGAGCCCCTCGACCTGTCCACGGACGGTCAGCGCGATCCCGGTCAGCCGGAGGCCGCCGGCCGGGTCGGGGCCGAGGCTGACGGAAGCCTCGGCGACCAGGCTCTGCACCGTGCCACCGGCCTTCCCGATGACCCCGGAGAGCTCCATGCAATAGCAGGAGGTGTGAGCCGCCGCAATCAGCTCTTCGGGACTGGTGACCCCGCCGGCCGAATCGGCCGTGCGGCGGGGGAAGGACACATCGAACGTCCCGATGCCGGAGCTGACCAGTTCCACCTGCCCGGACCCGTCGTTGAGCCCACCGCTCCACTGCGTCCGTGCGATGCGTGACGGCATGCGATCTCCTTCTCTCTCGGGTGCGCCCTCGTTGGTGTCGAGGGAGCGTGGATGACGTCGGGTTGGACCCGCCGCGCGCTCGATCGGGTGAGCCAGCGCCACGATAGTGCCCAGGTGGGGGAGCCTTTGAAACAGAGTCGACGATCGCAAGACAGATCCCGACAAACCCGACATGATTCCGAATTGTCGAAGGTCCCGCGGGCGATTCGACACGACGACTCCCGGCCGGGCTGTCCAGGGATCTCCCCGGCTCTGGGCCCTCGCCGGACCGCGGCCGTTTGCGGCGTGCCCGTGCGAGGGGCTCCGACTCCACGCGCGACCGATGGTGTCGTCAGGCGAGTGTCACACCACCAACCCACTTTGCCCGCCCACGCGCCACTCGAGCGCGGAGGCACCGGCGCGAGACCTGTCGCGGGCTCACGGCCAGCGTCGCGACGGCCCTTACCCGGATCAGCCGTGCCGCCGCCGACCGACACACCACCAGCCCACTTCGCCCGCCCACGCGCCACTCGAGCGCGGAGGCACAGCGCGCGAGACCTGTCGGTGGCCCACGGCCAGCGTCGCGACGGCCATACCCGCCTGCGCCCTACGCGGACGCAGCTGTGCACATTTCCAGACCCCCGTAGCTGAAACCGCTCAATCCCAGGTCTCCTCACTCGCAGCTGTGCACACACCGCAGCGGTAGGTTTGCCAACCCGCCGGATATGCCGCTGAACTCCGGCGATGCCCCGACCTTCAGTCCCAGTGCCAGCGGATCTACCCCACACAGCAAGACGCCAATCCGGGTTGATCACGCGCGAGCAGGCGCGTGCAGCAGGCGTCTCCGCCGAGCAGATTGACGGCCATCTCCGCGCGAACCGGTGGTACCGAGTGGCGCCCCGGGTATACGCCACCTCGGCTGCACCACCGACCACCAGACAGCTGATCTGCGCGGTATGGCTCTGGGCGGGACCGTCGTCGGTCATCCTCGGAAACGCCGCACTCTTCTGGCAGCGGCGACGGCTGGTGACCCCGCGGGTGATCGACATCGCGGTGACCAAGCACCTGCGGCCCCCCGAGTTGCCTTTGATCGATCTCCCCGACGACGATCACGGATCGCCGTGGGCCCGCGGTTTCACTCCGCGGCCCGCCGGTCCGATCTCCGAGTGCCGTCGCCTGCGGGTTGTCGCCCACCGCCGACACATCGACGAGATCGACATCGTCGGTTGGGACAGGATCTGGACCGCGCGAACCGAACATGCGGTCTACGACCTGTTGCCCACCGAAGGTCCACGCCTACTCGACGACGCGATCCGCCTGGGATGGGTGACCCTGCCGTTGGTCCAACAGCTCCACCGACGGTCGCGCGGCCGGCGGGGCGCAGCCCGGTCAGGCGAGATCCTCAGTGCTGCAACGTCCGGCGGTATTTCTGAGGGCGAGCGCCTGTTGCATCGATACCTCAAGATCGCAGGAATCACCGGGTGGCGCGCCAACCCCACCGTCCGGGTGGACGGTCGAACCATGAAGGGCGACACAGTATTCGATGACCTCAGACTGATCATCGAGATCGACGGTTTCGCCTTTCACAGCAGTCATGCTCGTTTTCACGACGATCGAAGCCGTCAGAACGTCTTGGTGGGCGCGGATTGGACAGTCCTGCGATTCACCTGGTGGCATCTGGCGAACGACCCCGACGACGTCATCAGGCAGATCAAGAAGACCATCGCCATGCTTGCGCAGCGTTCCGGATGAACGGTTCCCGATCCGCGGGCGGTCATTCGATCACCTGCCACACCGAAGCTGCCGACCGTCACTCCACCAGCCAACTTCGCCTGCCCACGCGCCACTCGCCACCCATCCCCTCGCCACCCACCGGCGCACACCGCGGCCCCTTCCCCCGCCGACCGTCACACGACCAGCCAACTTCGCCTGCCCACGCGCCACTCGCCACGCGCCCCTGCCCACTCGCCACGCGCCCCTGGCCACCCACCACTCGCCACGCTGCAGACGCCGCCCGGGCCACCCCCGGGGACCACGCGACGGAACCAGCGCAACCCCGACGCGACCAACCAACACCAAAACCACCGTCAGGTGAGCCGGCCCATCATCCGGACCGCCTGCCCGAAGGTCATGTTGGGCCGGTACGCGTCGGAGATGCCCAGCCCGATCCTGGGCAGCACGACCGCCTCGGATAGCACAGGAACATCGGCTGGTAGACCGGCTGGAACTGGCCTTGAACTTCAGCAGCGACCGGAACCCGTACACCGGCTCCATGGTCTTGCCGACGACCTCCAAGAGCTCCTGCACCCCGACCTGTTCGTCACCGGGATTGGCCTGGGCCAGCGGCGCACCGGACAGGCTGACGAACTCGGCGCCCTCCTTCTGCAGGCTCGGCCAGCCGATGGCTTCGGTCACCTCGCGGACCGCGTTCGTCGGTGTAAAGGCACGGCGTCCAGCCCTCGGCATTGCAGTACGCCACGAACTCAGCGACGACCCGGTCCAGATCCTCCGGCGGCCCGATCGGGTCACCGTGGTGATGGCCACCCCGCCCTAGACCCCGGTACGCCACGAACGACCCGCCGTCGGAGGAGAACCAGTAGCTGTTGCCTTCCCAGGTGGTCAGGTAGGACAGCGCCGTGATGCCGTTGTTCTCCAGAATGGCGCGCGCCTTACCCGATCCTCGGCGGCAGTGTCCACCCGGGCGGCGACGAAGCTGCGGAGCAACCCGACCAGGATCACCGCCCACACCACGCCCGGCGTCCAGTCGGTGAGGAAGTTGGCCAGCCACGACTGCGCGTCGAGCGGCGGTTGGACGAGGTACAGGTAGCCGTTCGGCAGCAACCGCGTCGGGAAGTCGACGATCAGCTGACCGACGGTCGCGGTGGGGGTGAACTGATCGGAGATCACCAGCCCGATCACCACGTACAGCAGCCAGGTGCCGGCGATCAAGCCGAGCGCGATCGCTGCGAGCCGGCGGTACACGCCGATCGGCGCCCGCACGGAGAACGACCGACGGGTCGCCAGCAGCATGGCGATGATCACCAGCGGCAGCAGCACGAGCGGCAGCAACCAGGTGAAGCAATTGAACCCCTCGTTCAGCTGGTTGTTGTCGACGGCCCATTCGGAATACGAGGCCCCGTAGGCGGCCCCGACGACGAGCAGCACCACGTGCAGCACAAAGGTCGCCCACCAAGCAAAGCGGCGTCCCCTGCGCAGGCCCGCGGCCAACACCAGGACCAGCAGTGCGGGCACCAGGCCGATGATCACATCGGCGGCGTTCCTGCTGGCGTCGCCGAGCACTGCCTGGCCGATGTAGAGGTCGGCCAGCGCCGAGAACGGCCCCTCCACCTCACCGGTGATCGCGATCAGGATCGGACCCAACGCGGTGGCGGCGACGACCATCGCGACCAGGACTCGGGTTTCCCTCCTGCTGGACCGGATCACCAGATGACGCTCGCCGGTGTGCAGGAACAGCGCCCCGACGATCAGACCGACGATGGCCGTGCTCAGCCGCAGCACGTCCTGTAATTGGCCGCCGTACAGCAGTGCGACCAGGCACAGGGTCAGCAGCCGGCGACCCAGATGATGATCACGATGGCGAGCGTCACCGGCGCCCGGCCTGCCTGGCGGACCTGGCCGCTAGCGAACCAAATCAGGCCGTCCCAGTGCCTGCGGACGGTCGATGGTGCGCGGCCCGCTGTGTCGGCGCACTCATGCGACCCACGCCGCTCTGTTCGGTGAAGGCCGAACCCACCAGGTGATCGTCCCACTGTCGACACTCGGCAACTGGGCACGGGAGTCCGGAACGACCGGGTCACCGCCGACGGAGTGACGGCCAACTGCCGGCGAACCCCGGGTGCAACGCGAAGGCGGCGACGTCGGGTTCCGCGACCCAGCGCAGCTCCGCACTCTCCGCGTTCGGCACCAGCCGCAGCGGACCGACGACCTCGGCGATGACCGTGGTGTACGACCAGCCCCCGTGATCGTCCTGCCACTCGCC
>DASQFG010000168.1:0-5356 GCA_035633315.1 Nakamurella sp.
CGGGACGGACAAGACCGGTTTCGTAGGCAATCACCACCAGCTGGGCGCGATCGCGGGCACCGAGCTTGGTCATGGCCCGGTTGACATGCGTCTTGGCGGTCAGCGGGCTGACCACCAGATGCTCGGCCAGCTCGTCGTTGGACAGTCCCATGGCCACCAGCGCGACGACCTCCTGCTCCCGAGGGGTCAACACCCGCAGGCGTTCCGGTGCGGCGCCCTCCGAACGTTCCGGCCGGTCAAGGAATCTCGTGATCAGCGCGCGCGTCGCCACCGGCGACAGCAGGGAATCACCCTGATCGACCAGCCGGATGGCGTCGAGCAGTTCGTCGGGCCCGACTCCCTTGCCCAGGAATCCGCTCGCACCGGAGCGGAGCGCCTGGAAGACATACTCGTCGAGCTCGAAAGTGGTGAGGATCAACACCTTCACTGTGCCCAGCTCGGGATCCGCGGTGATCGCTCTGGTCGCGGCCAGCCCATCCATCTCGGGCATCCGGACGTCCATCAACACCACGTCGACCCCGCCGGCCCTGACCAGATCCAACGCCTCGCGCCCGGTGGACGCCTCACCGACCACCTCAAGATCGTCGGCGGAGTCGATGAGCGCCCTGAATCCGGCGCGCAGCAAGGCCTGATCGTCCGCGATGAGGACGTGGGTCGTCATCGGGCGAATGGCAGGGTGGCGGTGACGACAAAGCCGCCGTCGGCGGTCGGCGCCGTCCGCAGGTCGCCGCCGACGCTGTTGACGCGCTCCCGCATGCCGATCAACCCGAAACCGCCGTTCGCCGGACCGGCCGACCCGCTCGAATCGGTCGACCCGCTCGGACCGGCCGACCCGCTCGAATCGGTCGAATTGCTCGAATCGGCCGACCCGCTCGAATCGGTCGAATTGCGGGCGGGCCCGCCGCCGCCGCTGTTCGTCACCACGATCACCAGTGCTGACGGGCGATGCTGCAACCGGACCTCGGCGGCGGCCCGGCCCGCGTGCTTGCGCACGTTGGTCAGCGACTCCTGCACCACGCGGTAGGCGACCAGGTCGACCGCGGCGGGCAGCGGCGCCGGCACCCCGCCGACCACCAGATCGACGGACAGGCCGAGGGTCCGGAACCTCTCGAGCAGCACATCGAGCTGATCGAGGCCGGGCGCGGGCTCGGCCGGGTCGCCACCCTCGCCGGGATCTCGCAGCACCGTCAGCACGGCCTGCATCTCGGCCAGCACCGACCGCGCGGCCGCGCGGACGTGGTCGAGCGCGGCCCGGGCCTGCTCCGGACGCTGCTCCATCAGATGCCCGGCCACCCCGGCCTGGACGTTGATCACCGCGATGTGGTGCGCCAGCACATCGTGCAGGTCCCTGGCGATCCGCAGCCGCTCGTCGGCGACCCGGCGCAGCGCGTCCTGTTCCCGGGACGCCTCCGCACGTCGGGCCCGTTCTTCGATGGCGGCCACGTAGGCCCGGCGATTGCGGGTGGCATCGGCGAGCGCGATGGCCAGCGCGCACAACGCCGCGATCGCTAGCGGACGCGGGCGCGACCAATCCTCGCCGTTGGTGATCCAGCCGATGGCCAGCGCGGTCACCATGATCGCCGCCGCGGCGGCGATCGCCCACCGCCGCCGACCGGCCAGCGTCACCGTGGCCAGCGCGGTCACCACGGCCAGGATCAACGGCGGGACGTCGCTGGAGAAGAACTGCACGACCAGGTAGCCCGCGGCGGTGACGACCAGCACGACCCACGGGTGCGTCCGGCGGAACACCAGCGCCCCGCAGGTGACCGCGGCCACCACGTAGGACCAGCCCGGCGCGGCGACGGCGTCGCCGAACGGCGGACCCGCGATCAGCGCGAGGACGGTGAACAGATAGATCCCCGCCGCCAGAGCAAGGTCCATCAGGTGCGGATGCTCCCGCAACTGCCGCGCGCAGGCCTGGAACCACGGCCCTGGGACCTGCGGTTCGGGAAGTTGATCGGCCGTTGTTCCCGTGCCCGCCGAGACGTCCGGCACCGTGGTGCCGGACGCCGTCGCATTGCTCATCAGGTCAGCCTACGAACGATCAGGTGTCCCGGCGGCGGATGAGCACGGCGGCGCCGGCCAGCAGCACGACCAGCCAGCCGACGAAGACCGCCGCGCCGGCGCCGGAGGACAGCAGGGTGTCCGCCGGGTGCACGGTGGTGAATGCCTGCCCGGCGGTCGACGGCAAGTACGGGCTGACGTTCTGGTTCCACGAATCCGGCAGGATCAGGCCGATCAAGCCCGGGATGATCAGCAGCGAGGCGACCACCACGGCAATCGCTCCGGCGGTATTGCGCAGCAGCGCACCGATGGCGATGCCGAACAGCCCGATGCCGGCCAGGTACAAACCCGATCCGACGACTGCCCGGAGCACACCGTCGGCCGCGAGCGTGGTGCTCGTGTCGTCACCAAGGATGGCCTGGCCGAGCAGGAAGGCCGCCAGACATGCCAGCACCATCACGACTGCGAGCGTCACCGTCAGCACGACGGCCTTGCCCCACAGCACGGGCAGCCGCCGGGGCACCGCACCGAACCAGTTCCTGATCGAGCCGTTGGCGTACTCGTTGCTGACGAACAGCACGCCGAGCACACCGACGATCAACTGGGCGAGGGTGACGCCGGCCATGCTGAGCGCGGTCGGGTCGGTGGAGGCGAACGGGTTGCGCTCGTTGGCCGCACCGCCGGCGCCGGGAGGAGTGGGCGCGGTCACCGCGCCCGAGGCGACCGCGGCCGCCAGCGCACCCATCCCGACCACAACAACCACCGCAGCACCGATCATCACCAACCACGACCGGACAGTGCGCAGCTTGATCCACTCGGAGCGGATCACCCGCCATTGGGTCACCTTCAGTGACGAGCTGTCCAGCCGGGTGATCCGCCCCGGCGGCGGCGCGGAGACCGCTGTGGAGGTTCCGGATTCTTCGATGATGCTCATCAGGCGGCGCTCCTGTCGGACTGGGCGAGTTCGGGGGCGAGGTGCGCGGGGTAGTCCACCGCGTCGCGGGTGAGGTCCATGAAGGCCTGCTCCATCGACACCGATGTGGGGGTGAGCTCGTACAGCACGATGCCGGCCTCGGCGGCCCGCCGGCCGATCACCCTGGCCTCCAGCCCGGTCACCTCCAGCAGCTCGGCGTCCGCGCCGGTCCGGATGTCGACGCCATCGGCCCGGATGGCGTCGGCCAGCCGGGCAGCGTCCGGCGAGCGGACCAGCACGGAACGGCCGGCGGCACCGGCAGCGAGTTCGGCGACCGGCAGCTCGGCGATCAGCCTCCCCCGCCCGATGATCACCAGATGCTCTGCCACCGCACTGATCTCGGTGATCAGGTGGGACGAGACGAACACCGTCCGGCTCTGCGCGGCCAGCTCGGCCAGCAACCCGCGAATCCACAGGATGCCCTCCGGATCCAGCCCGTTGACCGGCTCGTCGAGCATCACGATTTCCGGATCGCCGAGCAGCGCGCCCGCGATGCCCAGCCGCTGCGACATGCCCAGCGAGAACGTGCCGGCCCTGCGGTTCGCGACGGAGGTCAACCCGACCATGTCCAGGGTTTCGTCCACCCGCTTGATCGGGATGCCGGTGGTGGTGGCGACGGCGACCAGATGATCGCGGGCCGAGCGCCCTGGGTGGACCGCCTTGGCCTCCAGCAGCGCGCCGACCTCGTGCAGCGGCGCCCCCAGGTCCGCGTACCGCCGCCCGTTGACGGTGATCTGCCCTGACGAGGGCCGGTCCAGCCCGATGATCATCCTCATGGTGGTGGACTTGCCGGCCCCGTTCGGCCCCAGGAATCCGGTCACCACACCGGGTTTCACCTCGAAACTGAGGTCGTCGACGGCCGTCTGCCTGCCGTAGTGCTTGCTCACGTGGTCAATGACGATCATGGGGTCTCCTGGAACCTGGGTACGGACTTCACCAGACCAGGTTCCCCGAATGGCCTAACGTTGTCGTCGTCCAGCCGTCGGCACTTGGCCGTACCACGAGCGTGGTACGCCGGTTCCGTCACGACGAGCACGCGTCAGGTGGTGGTCCGATGGTGGACTGGGCAGGCACGGTGGTAGCGACGACGCCGCGGCTGGTGTTGCGGACCTTCCGCGAGGACGACCTGCCGGTCTACGCCGCGCTCAATGCCGATCCGGCGGTGGTGCGATTCCTCGGCGGCAGCCCGCTGCGCCGCGAGTTTTCCCGATGTCATCACCGCCTGGGCTCAGGAATCGTTCGCACGGCAGGGTTTCGGCCTGCTGGCGGGTTTCCCAGGTCGACGACTGGTCCGGGCACTGCAGGGCGTGTGCCGCGGCGGTTCTGCGCTCGACCCGAAGATCGTGGAGGGCCTGATGAACCGGCGCTCCCGGGAGTCGAAGTCGCCCCTGCGCGCGCTCACCGAACGGGAACGGGACGTGCTGGCGGAACGGCCACCGGCAAGAACAACGCCGCTGTCGCGAGGTCGTTGTTCCTGTCCGACCGAGCGGTGGAAAAGCACATCGGCGTGGTGTTCCAGAAACTCGGCCTGATCGACGACGGCGAGGTCAACCGTCGGGTCAAGGCGGTGCTGGCGTTCCTGGAGGCGAGCGGGCCGCACGCCTGAACCGGGCGAGCCGCAGCAACGCCAGTCGTCAACGGCCAGTGGTCAACGCCAGGATCATCAGTCGGCCGTTGCCGCGGACGCCGCGAGAAGGAGCGGCCCCGGCCAGCCCGGTTGTGGACCAGCGGGGCCTGAGCGACCGCGACGTCCGGACGAGACGGACATTTGGACTGCTCATACACCTCGCCGCAATCAGCCGTGTTTGCGGGGCATGAAATGGGTTGATTCCATGGATCTCTGGAAACTCCACCACAGGGTGCGAAGCTCGCTTCCGGAAGTGCGCGAACACCCGAGGCCCAGGCCGGTTGAGAAAACAGCCGGCCCGGGCCGCCCTATTGGCTCGTGACCCGCATCACCAGATCGTCCGTGACGGTCGGCCGCAGCGGCAGTTTCCCGGAATCGACCACCTCAGCAGCGATCTCGCGCAGTTTCCGGTTGCTGTGCTGGCTGGCCTTCGCGAGCAGCTGAAACCCCTGCGCGGCGGTGAGCCGGTAGCCGGCCATCACGATCCCGATCGCGGTGCCGATCACCCTGTTGCTGTCCAGCGCCGTCCGAATCGACGCTGCCTTGTCCTCCGCCTGGTCAACGGCGCTCTCCCGCAACTCGTGCAGTTCGTGGTTGGCGCGCACCCTGGCCAGCAGTTCCTGGGAGGAGAACGGCTTGGTGATGTAGTCGTCGGCACAAGCTGCCAGCCCCTCGGCGGCGTCGTCGGTCCACCCCGCGCGGTGAGCATGATGATCGGCAGCCGTGCCGTCCGCGGCGACTTCCGATGCTCG
>DASQFG010000169.1:0-2506 GCA_035633315.1 Nakamurella sp.
GCCGACCTCGTCGACGGCCGCGGTCAGCTTCTCCAACAGACCGCGCCGGCGCTCCAGCATCCGGCCGACGGACGCCCGGACCTCCCCCGAGCGCGGCATCCGGCGCGCGACGTCTTCGGCCCGCGCCACTGCGTCGTCGACCGCGTCCACGGCGCGGGCAACCCGATTCGCGACGCTGTCCGCGGTCCGCGCCGCTTCCACCGCCTGCGCCGCCGACATCGCCACCGCGGGCGCCAACTGGGTGCGCTGCAAGTGCTCCAGGTCCCGCCGGTAGCCCTGCAAGGTCGCGACCAAACCGGCCTGCACGGTGCCCTTGCGCAACGGCGGCGCCTCCGACTCGTCCGACTCGCCGTCGCCGCGAACCGCACCGCCCACCACGGCAGCGACCCCGAGCATCCCCGCGCCGACGAGGCCGACCGCGCCGAACGGCAACCCGATCGCCCAGGCGGACCCCGCGCCGACCCCCGCCGCGATCAGGCTCCACGGATCGCGCAACGCCCGAGCGGCCCGGGAAGCGAACGTGCCGGCCATGGTGCGCGTCCGATCGGTGAGAAGTTGCGAGCGGTCGACATACGAGCGGTCAACATACGAGCGGTCAACAAGCGGTCACGACAGTCAACAAGCGGTCACAGCAAGGAACATCAGAAATTCGACAGCACATTGGCGAAGACCTTGTCGATCGTCGCCGGGTCACGGGCATCGTAAGCCGCCGCCCGCGACGCCTCCGAGATCTGCTTCAACACATCGAGGTCGGCGTCCGGACCGTAGGCGATGGTGAACACCCGCACCCCATTCTCCTGCGCGCTGCTCTGCAGGTAGCTGATCAGGCCGTTGAGGTCGTTGTCGGTGTATTCGTTGCGCCCGTCGGTCAACACCACCACCGCGTTGATCGAGTTGGGGTCGGACGAGGCGTTCATCTTCTCGGCGGCCGCCCTGGTCGCGGCGTAGAGCGGGGTGCCGTGCAACGGGGTCAGCCCGGCGATCGCGGTGGTGATCGGCTGACGGGTCTGGCTCAGCGGCCCGACCTCCACCAGCTGCGCGGTGATCGTGTCGGGCGTGGGCAGGTCCGTGGTGAACACCCAGAAACCGACCTGGTCGGTGTCCGCGAGCTGGCTGAGCGCGGTGGTCGCGGCGGACTTGGCGAGGTCGAGCTTGCTCTTGCCGCCCGATCCGGAATCGGCACTCATCGAGCCGGACACGTCCATCACCACCAGGATCCTCGCGGGCTTGCGCACCTCCGCCCAGAGCGAGCGCACCTGGCTGAGGACCTCAGGCGCCGGCGGGTTCAGGGTGATCGTCACCCCGTCGGCCTTGACGGCGGAACTGGAGTTGATCGGGTCCCCGGCCTTGCCGTCGGCCGTCCGGAAGAACGCGTCGGTGAACAGCTTCTGCTGCTCGGGCAGCAGCAGGAAGTCCAGGAAGTCCTGCGCGCCGGCCTTCCTGTCCGCGGTCGACCACGGCGCGTCCAGGATCACGTAGGGGCTGTCGCTGAACAGCGTGCCTTCCTTCGGATACACCGCTACCAGCGGAACCTTGGGCGCCGCATGGTCTCCGAGAGTGGCCGGGTCGCCGCTCGGGTTCCCGGCGTCGTAGTCCAGCACGCTCTTTTCCTCGACGGCGACGGCCGAGAGATACCCCAACGCGGCACCCGCATCGTCGGCACGTTGCAGGTTCGACAGGTAGGTCAGCGTGGTGTCGCCATAGTGGATGACGGAACTTTCGACGTCCTTGAGGTACTGCTGCACCTCAGGCTCCTGCAGCGCCGCGGTGGTCAGGTCCGAGGACGTGCCGGTGGCGGCCACCAACGTGCCGATCGTGGCGGCCAGGCCGGAGGTCGAAATGGTCGGGTTCGTCTTGCCCAGGGTGAACTTGCCCCACTCCGGGTGGCCCTTCGAGGCCCAGCCCTGTGGGTCCTTCGCCAGCGCGAGCACGTCGGCCCAACCGATCGGGGTGTCCGGCCAGCCCAGCGCCTTGGCCATCGGCTCCGGCATCGCCAGCACCAGCGGCGTGGACGTCACGGACGGGAGGACAGCCGGAGCGGCGCTGATCAAATTTGGCTTGTCCTTGGCCGTCAGGTCGGTCTTCAGCAGGCTCACCCAGGTGGACGCGGCCGGGGTCCAGACGTCCGGTGGGGTGCCGTTGAGGCTGGCGTCCCAGCCGGCCGCGAGGTTTGCCTCGCCGGTGCCGGATGCCACCGCATTGACCACGACGTCGAAGCACTTGCCGTTGACCGTGCGGCCCGAGTCCCGGTAGGAGTTGGCGATCTGGCCCATCA
The DNA here is from genome assembly GCA_035633315.1 of Nakamurella sp. GTDB lineage: Bacteria > Actinomycetota > Actinomycetes > Mycobacteriales > Nakamurellaceae > Nakamurella. The sequence goes on from DASQFG010000169.1 coordinate 2,276, forward strand.
GAGCCGCCTTCTCGCTGGAGGCCGCAATGGTGACCGTCTCGCAACCCTCACGCGCGGGCTGCTGACCGGTGTTCGGCGAGGCGCTACTGGCGGTGTCCCCGCCACTGGCCGACCCGCTGTCGTCGCGAGTGGTGAAGTACCGGATCCCCAGGATCAGCAGTACGCCGGCCAGCGCCGCCGCGATGATCGGCAGTTTGCTCCGCGAACCGGACGTCCTGCCCCCGGACGGTG
>DASQFG010000170.1:0-3727 GCA_035633315.1 Nakamurella sp.
CCCGATGCTCGCCAAACCCGTGAGCGCGATCCCCGCCGATCAGCTCTACGAGCCCAAGTGGGACGGGTTCAGGTCCATCATCTTCCGGGACGGCGACGAGGTGGAGATCGGCAGCCGCAACGAACGCCCGATGACCCGCTACTTCCCCGAGGTGGTCGAGGCGGTACGGGCGAACTTCCCTCCGCGGGCCGTCATCGACGGTGAGATCATCGTGGCGAACCTGGACGGCAACACCCTGGACTTCGAGGCACTCCAGCAGCGCATCCATCCCGCCGCCAGCCGGGTGAAGATGCTGTCCGTCGCCACCCCGGCGAGTTTCGTGGCGTTCGACCTGCTGGCCATCGGCGACGACGACCTGATGGACACGCCCCTCGTCGAACGCCGGGCGGCGCTGGAACGGGCGCTCGCCGACGCCCAGCCACCCATCCACATCACCCCCGCCACCAGGGATGCCGGCGAGGCGCAGCGCTGGTTCGAAGAGTTCGAGGGTGCGGGTCTCGACGGTCTCATCGCGAAGAAACTGGATCTGCGGTACCAGCCGGACAAGCGGGTGATGAGCAAGATCAAGCACGAACGCACCGCCGACTGCGTGGTCGCCGGGTACCGGGTGTACAAGTCCGGCGCCGACGCGATCGGATCGGTGTTGCTCGGCCTCTACGACGACCGCGGGGTGCTGGCCTCGGTCGGCGTCATCGGCGCGTTTCCGATGGCGACCCGTAAGAAGCTGTTCGAGGAGCTGCAGCCGCTGGTCACCACCTTCGAGGGCCACCCCTGGAACTGGGCTGCGCACGAGGAGGGCGAACGGACGCCCCGGAAGAACGAGACCAGCCGCTGGAACGTCGGCAAGGACCTCTCTTTCGTCCCATTGCGGCCGGAACGGGTGGTCGAGGTCCGCTATGACTACATGGAAGGCGAGCGGTTCCGGCACACCGCGCAGTTCGTGCGGTGGCGCCCGGATCGCGAACCCCGATCCTGCACGTTTGACCAGCTCGACAGGCCCGTCCGGTTCAACCTGGCCGACGTGCTGATCAGCGGGGAGGGACCGGCATGACATCCAGCGGCAAGAAACACCATCCTGCCGGCGGCCCGGCACCGGCAGCGTCGACCCCGACACCCGCGCGATCCACCTCGACCCGGACCTGGGTGATTCGGGTTCTCGCCGTGCTGGGGTGGCGGCCGGGGTGGGAATGGCGCTCATCGGAGCTGAAACCGATGTCGCAGGTGGCTGGGGCAAGTTGCTGCTGATCGTGCCGGGGATGATCGTCGCCGCCGGCTCCTTCGCGGCCTTCGTCGAAAACGACATCCCTCGCGAGAAGCCGGCGGCATCTGCGCTGATCGGCGTCAGCGCGGGTCGACCGCTCGGCTGGCGGTCAGCAACAACCGGGGAGAACCGAGTTCGTAGGGTTCACCGTCGGTCCCGCCGTGGAATGCGATGTCGGTGAAACCGGCATCGGAGAGCAGTTGCCCCAGGTGCGCGCAGGTGTAGACGTGATGAATGGCGGTCACCCTGGTTTCCTGTGCGCCGCGGATGAAACGATATCCGCTGATCAGCCGGCTTCCGGCGATGTCGTAGTCGGTGGTCGCCTGCACCGTGATGTCCCCGGTGTGCATTGTCCTGGGTTCGCCGCGGAAACCGGGCAGGATCGTCTCGGCCGCCGCAGTGAAATCGATGACCATTCCGCCGCCGGCCAGGACAGCGGAGGCAACCCGAGCCAGGAACTCCCGCACGCCGTCGATCTCCAGGTAGCCGAGACTGTTACCCATACAGATGGCGGCGTCGAAGGTCTTGCCGTGAGGGATGTCTCGCATGTCGGCGACCGTCAGATCGATGTCCAGGCCGGCGTCGGCCGCGGCCTGCCGCGCGTACGCGATCGCCTCGTTCGAGATGTCGGTGCCGGTGACGACATGGCCGCGCGCGGTCAGTGCCAAGCTGTGCCGGCCACTGCCGCAGGGCACGTCGACAACGCGTGAACCGGGGGAGAGGCCGAGCTGACGTTCGACGAAATCGATGTCGGCCTCGGCCGATTCCGGCGGGGCGGCACGTCGCCAGAATTCGTTGGGCAATTCGGTGAAGAACTCGGTGTACCAGTCGGACGCGGGGATTTCGGACAACGCAAGGCTCCTTGCGGTAGGAAGAACGATGACGGTCGGCGAGTGTCACCGGGCACCGCGAGCCGAAAGTGCACCGCCGGCCGGCGGTCACCTTCACCGTCACCGGGCGCGTTGAGATCAGCGCGGGTGACAACTCCTGGCCCGGAACTGATCCGAGGCTGCCATGGCTTCCTCCACGATGGGCGCCGGACGCAGGCCGGCGGGACTGCGGGCCAGCCTAGCAACGTCGGGCTCGTCGAGCGCGCGGTTTTCCCGCGACAGCCCGGCAACAGTCCTCGACGCGCCGCTCGCGGTACGGGGGTTGACAGCATCCGTTGGCGTTCCTATATTTAACGAGTCACGTAATTAACAAGAAGGTTAAACACGATGTCCACCGACCGGCTCAGCACGATCTTCGCCGCGTTGGCGGATCCCACCCGCAGGGCCATCCTGGCTCGTCTTTCGGATGGGGATGCCACCGTCACCGAGCTCGCCGAGCCGTTCTCGATCAGCCTCCCGGCGATCTCGCGGCACCTGAAAGTGCTGGAACACGCCGGTCTCATCTCCCGCAACCGCACGGCGCAGTGGCGCTCCAGCAGCCTGCAGGTGGAGCCGCTGCGTGAGGCGACAGCGTGGATGGAGCAGTACCGGCTGTTCTGGGACACCAACTTCGACCGGCTCGACGCACACCTCCAGCGCATCCAGATAGCCACATCGGCAGCCACATCGGCACAGCAGGACCAACCCGAAAGGACCTCGTCATGACCGACACCACCACTGCCACAGAGGAACTCGTCATCACCCCGGGTCTTCGACGCGCCCCGCGAGCTGGTGTATCGGGCGTTCACCGACCCCGACCAGCTCGCCCAGTGGTTCGGCCCGGTCGGCTACTCGGTGCCGAGGGAGACGGTGGACGTCGACACCAGAGCGGGCGGGTATCAGCGCTTCACCATGGTCAACGACGCCGACCCGACCGAAACATCGCCGGTCGACGCCAGCTTCACCGAGGTGATCGAGAACGAACTCCTGGTCAGTACGGAGCATTTCGAGTTGCCCGGGCTGCAGGAGCCGACCGAGATGTACACCCGGTTGGAGTTCCACGACGAGGGCGACGGGAAGACCCGGCTTGTGCTGCATCAAGGCCCGTACAGCACCGGCATGGAAGGAATGGCGCGGGAAGGCTGGACGAGCTCGTTCACCAAGCTGGATGCCGTGCTGACCGGCTGATTGCCAGGAGGTGGATCGGGACACGACGTCAGCGGACCTTCATGCACCGGCCACGGATCACCGTCCGGACGCCGAGAAGTGCTGGTAGTCAATGGGTCCGCTCCAGGTTCCACCCCAGGTCCAGCCGATCGAGGCGAACGCCGCGACCACCTCATTGCCAGCGGTGATCACTCCTGGAGCCGGCGCCCGATCCAGGAATTGCCGGCCCCGCCCCGGCAGCACGGTATCCCCGCTGAGATAGGGGTTCTCGACGGGGTTGAGGTCGATGGCGGTGCCGTAGGAGTGCTCGGAGAATCCGCCACCCCCGGTGACTGCCCGGCAATTGAACGCCGAGCTGTTGTCGGCGTCCATCGATTGGTCGTCACTGCCCCCGAAGTCGTCGACCAACCGCAGCGACGCGAGCGGAAAA
>DASQFG010000171.1:0-4449 GCA_035633315.1 Nakamurella sp.
GGGCGACTCGTACTACCGTTTCCGACGTGACCACCCCGCCGCGCACCCCCGCCGCCGGACTCGGCGACGCCGCCCGGTTCCGGCCGTCACGGTGTGGGGTGGTGAACCTCTGGGACTATCGCGACGAGGAGTTCGTCTTCGCCGACGGCCGTCTGGTGCTTCGCGGTCCCAACGGGTCGGGAAAGACCAAGGCCCTGGAGGTGTTGTTTCCCTTTCTGTTCGACGGCCGCATCGAGCCGCGCCGGCTCAACCCGTTCGCGGGTGAGGAGCGGACGATGCGCTCCAACCTGCTCTACCGGGGCCAGGATTCGACCTACGCCTACGTCTGGATGGAGTTCCGGCACGACCCGGGGCCTGGCGACGAATCCGCTGCGGAGATGGTCACGGTCGGCGTCGGCCTGCGCGCTCAGCGGCAGACGGATCGGGTGACCCGATGGTATTTCGTCACGGACGGTCAGGTCGGCCGGGATTTCTCCCTGCTGGGACCGGACGACCGGCCGCTGACCCGTCGTCAACTGGGCGAGCAGATCGGTGCCGACCGCATCACGGACAAGCCCGGTGAACATCGGACCGCCCTCGACGCCCGCCTGTTCGGCCTCGGGATCGAGCGTTTCGAGCAACTCCTCACCCTCATCCTGACGCTGCGGCGACCGCAGCTGGCCAAGCACCTCGACCCAAAGGGGCTGTCCCGCACGCTGTCCGACGGCCTCCGTCCGCTGGACTCGTCGCTGATCGAAGAAGCGGCGCGCTCGTTCAGCGACATCGAGAACCTGCAACGCGTCCTTGAAGGGCTCATCCAGGCCGACCAGGCCGCCACCGCGTTCCTGGCCGGGTACGCCACCTACCTGCGCACCCACGCCAGGGCCGCGTGCGACACCGTGACCGAACGGCTCACTGTGGTCAACGGCAGCCGTGACGGCCTGGTCGAGGCGGTCGCCGCGCAGCGACGGTCGGCCCAGGCCCGGCAGCAGGCCCGCGAACACCACCTTCGTTGCCAGCAGGACCACGGGCGGCTCACGGCAAAGCTGAACTCCCTCAAGGAATCTCCGGCCTACCGCAGTCGCGCCCAGCTGACCCACCTGGCCGATGTCACCGCGCAACTGGCGGACGCGGCGGGACGCGACCAGGAGCGGGCCGCCCGCGCGGGCGCCGAGGTCGAGCGGCGGCGGCACCAGCTGAACCGTGCGCAGGAGGCGGTCACCCTCGCCCAGGCCGAGGTCGCCCGGGAGGCGGCCGAACTGCTCCAGTCCGCGGCGGAGGCCGGGATCGCGTGGAGCGGCGCGGACAACGCCGATGACGGGCGGTTGGCCGAGCGCGCACTTGCCCGGGTGACGGCCCGTGAGGAGGACATCGCGGTGCTCCGGGCGGCGCTGCTGGCGCTGGTCGAGGCGCGCCGGTTGCGGGATCGAGCCGAGCAGGACCTGGAACGGGTCCAGCAACGGCACGCGGCCGCGGAGGCGGCTGCCGTGGCCGCCGAGGAGGCAGCGACCCGCGCCAGGACGGAGCTGACGACGGCGATCACTGCCTGGGGTCAGCGGCACGCGCCGGCGCTGGATCGGCTCGACGGACTGACCGGCGACGTGACGGCAGCGGCAGATCCGGCCGACCCGACCCAGCCGACGGCTTCGCTGGCCCGGCGGCTGGTGAATGACCTGATCGCGACGATCGAGCAGTCGGACCGGCTCGACACCGCGGACCTCCCGGACGTCCTGGACGTCGCGACCGGGCCGGCGCTGCAGGCGGGCCGGGACGCTATCGCTACCCAACGGGCGGAGGCGAGCCGGCAGACCGCCGAGATCGAGGGCTGGCGGGCGGAGCGCGCGGCCATCGCGGCAGAACGCGATCAGGCTCCGCCGCCGTTCGCGGCGCGCACCGCGAGCCGGGACGGACGAGAAGGAGCGCCGTTCTGGGCCGCGGTCGACTTCGCGGACGGCGTCGACGACCCGACGGCAGCGGCCGTGGAGGCTGCCCTGCACGCCGCGAATCTGCTGGACGCCTGGGTGCCGCTTGACGGCGGTTCGGGCGGCGACAGGCGTTCCGCACCAGCCGATGTCCCGGATTCCGACACGGAGCTCAGGGCCCTCCCGGCGGATGTTCGGCCGCGCGGCCGGACGCTCGCCGACGTCCTGGTGGTGGAACCCGGCGGCCCGGTCCCGGCCGCCGTCGTCGACCCCATCCTGGCATCCGTGGCACTGCTGGACGGCGACCCCGCCGGGTCCACGAACGGCCGATCGGTGGAACCGGCACCCACGGTGTCGACCACGGGCGGCTTCCGGTCGGGAATCCAGTTGGGTGCGCACCGCAAGCCGCACGCCGAGTACATCGGGACGACCGCCCGGGCCCGCCGCCGCGCGGCGCGGCTGGCCGCGCTGGACGAGCAGATCACCCGCGGGGAGTCCGTGCTCACGCAAACCCGTTCGCGCATCACGGATCTCGAGCAGTTGCTGAAAGCCGCCGGCGTCGCCCGGCAGGAACTGCCGTCCCTGGTTCCGGTCCGCAAGGCGGTTCGGGCGGTGGATGCGGCGGCCGGGGCGTTGCGGGCGCTGAACGCCGAACTCGACGAACGCCGGGCCGCCTTCGACCAGGCGGTCGCCGCGGCGGGCGGCGCGGAACGCGTCCTGCACAGTTCCGCGGCACAGCGCGCGATGCCCGCGGACGTTGCCGGGGTCGATCGGGTGGCGGCGGCGGTGGTGCGGTTCAGCCGGGTCGTCAGCCGGCTGGACGCCGCGCGGCGAACCTCGACGGCCCGCGCCGAACAACGCGCGAGCGCCGCCGACGAGCTGGAAACGGCGGAGGCGGCGCTGCAGGACGCGGCCGAGCAGGCCGAGCTGTCGCAGGGCGAACACCGCATGCGGGAGGAGGAATTGCGGGTCCTGCGGGAGGCGGTGGGCAGCACCGTCGACCAGCTCGACCGGGACATCCGGCAGACCGCCCAGGAACTGGACCGCGCGAACGCCGACGAGCGAAAGGCGCAGCAGGCCGAGATCGAGGCGTCCACGGCGGCCGGTCGCGCCGAGGAGCGGATCCGCAGCGCCAACACCGCCGTCCTCAGCGCCGTTCGCGAAGCGCAACGCGACGCCCGCCGGCTCGCTCCCTACGCCGGTTCCGACGTACGGGGCGCGCTGCGACTGCCGGCCGGAACACCGCGGTGGCCGGGCAGCGCCGAGCAGTGGAGCGATGCCGAGGATCTGACAACCGCGCTGGGCGAACAACTCTCGAAGGATCCGGACGCGAGTCTGCATCCGCTACCGCACGAAGCCGAACAACTGCTGGACGCAATCGTCGCGGTCACCGCCGACCTCCGGCCCAGCGAGAGCTCGCTGAAGTCCAGTCGCACCCGGGTGTCGGCGTCGATGGCCGAGCTGCAGAACCAACTGGCCGCCGCCGGACATGAATACCGCCCCGAGTTCCAGACCGACGACGACGTCATCGTCGTCCGGGTGGCCGACGAGCAGGGGTTCTCCTCGATCCACGACTTCGCCCAGCACATGGCCACCGCCCGGCGGGATCAGGAGCAGCTGCTCACCGAGGCCGAGCGCCGGGTGTTCGAGGACGCACTGCTGGGGCGGTTGGCCCAGCAGATCCACGATCGGACCACCGAGGCCCGCGATCTCATCGCCGACATGAACCGCGAGATGCGCCGCCGGCGAATGTCTTCCGGAGCGACGGTGGGCATCGGCTGGGAGTTGGCGGACGCGCTCGATCGGCCGCAGCGCGACGTGAGCCGGCTCCTCGATCGGGATGCGGCCCTGTTGACTCCCGACGACCTCGCCACGCTGCGAGGGCATTTCGCCGGCCAGATCAAGAACCTGCGGGCGATCCGGCCGGACCGGCCGTACGTCGAGGTGCTCGCCGAGGCCCTGGACTACCGGACGTGGCGGGCGTTCGTGCTGACCCTGGTGGCCCCCGACGGTCGCGAGGACCGGCTGACCCAGGCCAGGCACAGCATGCTCTCGGGCGGTGAGCAGTCCGTCTCGCTGCACCTGCCGCTGTTCGCGGCCGCGCACGTCCTGCTGTCCTCGGCGTCACCGACCTGCCCGCGCCTGCTTGCCCTGGACGAGGCGTTCGCGGGCATCGACGACCCAGGTCGCAACGAACTGCTGGGCCTGACCGCGCAGTTCGATCTCGACCTGTTCATGACCGGGTACGACCTGTGGGCGACCTACCCGACCGTTCCGGCGTGCGCCCACTACGACCTGGCGCACTCCGCGGTCGAGCACACGGTCAGCTCGCTGCTGATGGTGTGGGACGGCAAGGAGCTGCTGACCGACAGCGAGATCACCGACAGCGGTGAAGATCTCGCAGCGGCCCTCGGTTCGCCGGGCACACGCCGCCGACCCGGAGTTGGAAAGCCTGACACCGCCGAGGTTCTCGAGGCCGACGAATGACCCCGGAGCAATGAGCGTCGAGCCCGACCTGTTGGCGCTCGGATCCCCGCCGTGGAACCGG
>DASQFG010000172.1:0-1864 GCA_035633315.1 Nakamurella sp.
TGCCAGCCGCCGTGCACCGACGCCACGGTCGCCGCGTAGACGTGCGCGATCCAGAATACGAAGCCGCTGACCACGATCAGGACGGCCAGCGCGACCGGGCTCCTGGCGTCCCCGGCGCTGACGATCACCGATGCCGCCAGCACCGACCCGTACACCGCTGAGGTGTAATTACGCTCCGGGCGCCGTGGTCGGGTGGCCCGGGCCGGTGCCTGGTTGGTCTCGCTCATCGGCTCATTCCTCCGGCTCGGGAATGTCGTGCTGCGACTGGCTGCCCACACCCTAGCGACGGCGGGATGCGGCTACCCAGATCGGCGGGTCACGGCAGGCAGGACGTTTGGCGTTCGCTGATATGGGTACCCATATCCACTCGCTACGCTAGGGGAGTGAAGACCACCGTCGACATCGCCGACGCGCTGATGGCTGAGGTCAAGGCGGCCGCTGCGCAGGACGGTCGGACCGTGCGCTCGCTGGTCGAGGAGGGGTTGCGCAAGCTGCTGGCCGAGCGCGCCGAGGCGCCTCCCAGGAGGACGCTTCGGGACGCCACCTTCACCGGCACCGGCATGAATCCGGAGTTTGTCAACGCGCCGTGGGACGCGTTCGCGGAACTGATCTATGAACTGCCGCGCTTGGACGACTGACCTGTCGTGATCGCCGTGGACACCAACATCCTCGTGTATGCGCACCGGCCGGACAGCCCTCCCTTTGCCGCTGCCGCGGCTGAACTAGCTCAGCTCATCGGGACTCCCGGGCCGTGGGCGGTCGCCTGGCCCTGCGTGCACGAGTTCCTTGCGGTGGTCACGTCTGCGCGGGTGTTCCCGGTGCCGACACCGTTGCCGAGGGCATTGGAGCAGGTCACGGCGTGGCGGGAATCGGGCGCGATCTTTCTCGCCGAGGCCGCCGGTCATTGGGATCGCCTCGCGGGGTTGATCATGGCCAGCCGAGTTTCCGGACCCAAGATCCACGACGCGCGCATCGCGGCGTTGTGCCTTGACCACGGCATCGACGAGCTGTGGTCCAGTGATCGCGACTTCTCCAGGTTTCCGGCGCTGCGGGTCCGCAATCCGCTGGTCAATCCGCGCCCACGTCGGTGAGGGCTACCGTGACGCGGTGAGAAACGACCCGCAGTCCCGTGACCCGCGCGCCCCTGCTGTCGCGATCTGGACCGTCACCGGCCTGCTGCTCGGGCTCGCCTTCGGGATCGTGGTTGGCGGCGGCGTCCTGGTCCCGGCCCTGGTCGGTGCCGTCCTCGGTGCGCTCTTCGGGCTGTTCATCACCCGCACGAAGCTGGGGCCCATCGACGACGAGTGAGCGCGTCGGCCGCCAAGGGCAACCGAGGGCAACCGCCGTTGGCAGGGGACCACAACCCGGCGGCGGAGCCGGACGACCGCCGGACCGACGCCGCCCGGCAAGTCGCCAGGCCCGTCGCCGTGGGCGGGTATCCTATGAGCCGTCGTCGTAGCGCGTCCGCCCGGGGGTGTACGACCCGGCGCGTCAGTCGTTCGCCGACCTCACGACAATCGAATCACCAGTGCAAGGGAGATCCATGACCACCACGGCGACTCCGCCCGTCACCACTGTCGACCTGGACGTCGACCGTTTCGGCGACCTGGACTACAAGGTGGCGGATGTCTCGCTGGCCGAGTTCGGGCGCAAGGAGATCACCCTGGCAGAGCACGAGATGCCCGGCCTGATGGCGCTGCGTCGCGAGTACTCCGAGGTACGGCCGCTGGCCGGGGCCCGGATCTCCGGATCGCTGCACATGACCGTGCAGACCGCGGTGCTGATCGAGACCCTGCTTGATCTGGGCGCCGAGGTCCGTTGGGCGTCCTGCAACATCTTCTCCACCCAGGACCATGCCGCGGCC
>DASQFG010000173.1:0-12778 GCA_035633315.1 Nakamurella sp.
TCCCGACGCTCCCGATGGCCACCACCCGAGTTGCTGACGGCGGTCGTGAAGGTCACCGTTCCGGCCGGCTCACCATCGCCACGTCGGGCGAGAGCCCGGCCCACCGCCACCAGTACCACTTGTCGGACACCTTGCCGGGAAAGAACTTTCGCTTGCCCAGGAGAGATACCGCAGACGCTGATCGGCGAATCCCAGACGCGTGGAGAAAGCGGACATGAGAATGTTCCACGTCGCTCCCAGCAACGACGTCGCCGTGGATGTTGCTCAGGTCAGGTCAGCCCCGGCGGCCGCCGTGTTCTGATGGTCGACGGCGGCACGCCCGTGCGCTATCGCATTACGGAATCAGCACGAGCTTTCCGCGCAGATGGCCGTGCTCGCTGATGGCATGGGCCTCGGCGGCGCGGTCGAACGGGAAGGTCTGGATCTTGATCACCAGTTTGCTCTGCTCGATCAGCCCCGCGGTCTCGGCCAGCGACTGCTTGGCGTGCTCCGAGCGGCCGGTCGTCAGCTGCACGCCGGAATCGCCGAGAGTGAACTGGGCGATGGTGACCACCTGGGACGGCTCCGGCACCAGGCTGACCAGCTCCGCCAGCGGCGATTTGCCGGCTACGTCGAATACCGCGTCGACGCCGGCCGGGGCGATCGCCCTGACCCGCTCGACAAGGCCCTCGCCGTACAGCACCGGGGTCGCGCGGATCTCGCGCAGATAATCCTGGTTGCCCTGGCCGGCGCTGGCGATCACCGTCGCGCCGCGGGCGATCGCAATCTGCGCCGCGACCGCGCCCACACCGCCGGCGCCGCCGTCGATCAGCAGTGTGGTGCCGCGGCTGACACCCACCAGATCGAGAGCCCGGATGGCGGTTTCCGCAGAGAGGCCGGCGGCCGCGGCCACTGCCCAGTCGACCGATGCCGGCTTCCTGGCGTACGACTCCAGCACGGCGAACTCGGCGACGGTGTGCGACCCCAGACCGAAGACGTCGTCACCCACGGCCACGTCGGTGACGCCGTCGCCGACCTCGTCGACCACACCGGCCGCGTCGTAACCGAGGTAACCCGTTCCCTCCAGTGGCTTGCCACCGGCCATGTAACCAGCGCGCAACTTCCAGTCGATGGGGTTGACGCTCGCCGCTCTGACCTGCACCCGTACCTGCCCGGGACCGGCGTGCACGTCAGGTGCCTCGCCTACCGACAGCACCTCGGGACCGCCGTAGGATTTGTACTGGAGAGCGAACATCTCGATTCCTTCCGTTGGGCTGGCAGCATCTGTCGGCTCAACCTGCCACCGTCGGTCGGTATTCCCGGCCTCCACCGATGGGACAATGATCCGGTGAGCCAGCGGCTGGTGGCGGGGCGGTACCGCTTGGACGCCATGATCGGCCGCGGCTCGAGCGGAAGCACCTGGGCCGCGACCGACGAACTGCTGCGCCGCCGAGTGGCGCTGAAGAAGATCGACATCCCGCGCGGTATGCCGCCCGCAGAAGCGAAAGAGCTGCAGGAGCGCACGCTTCGGGAAGCGCGCGCGGTGGCCGCACTGTCCAACCCGCACGTCGTCACCGTCTTCGACATCCTGCCGGCCACCGACACCGGTCCGGTGATCGTCATGGAACTGCTGCAGGGCAGATCGCTGGCGCACCTCATTCAGGAGCGTGGCCGGCTGCCGTCGGGTCGGGCCGGCACCATCGGCGTCGCCGTCGCCTCGGCCCTGTTGGATGCGCACGCCAACGGGATCATCCATCGAGACGTCAAGCCCAGCAACATCCTGATCACCGACACCGGGCTGACCAAGCTGACCGATTTCGGTATCGCCCGGAACACGGCCGAGCACACCATCACCGGCACCGGAGTGATCGTGGGCTCACCGGCCTACCTCGCGCCGGAAATCGCCAACGGATCGCCCGCCGATCCCGCGTCCGACGCCTGGAGCCTGGGCGCCACTCTGTTGGCCTGCGTCCAGGGACATCCGCCGTTCGACAAGGGCACCGCGATCGACACCGTCGCCGCGATCGTCAACGACCCGGTTCCGCCCCACCCGAACGCCGGATCGCTGGCCCCGGCGATCTCCGGCCTGCTGGTGAAATCACCCACGCTGCGGATGACGCTGGACCGGGCGATCCCGGTGCTGCGCCGCGCTGCCGACGACCCCTCCGGGACGCGCGTCTGGTAACTCAGCCGAACGGATTGTCCTCGGGCAGCCGCAGGTCGGGCTTGTCGAGCTCCTCGACGTTGACGTCCTTGAAGGTGACCACCCTGACGTTCTTCACGAACCTGGCCGGCCGGTACATGTCCCAGACCCACGCGTCGGACATCCGCAGCTCGAAGTACATGTCCCCATCGGGGTTGCGCACCTGCAGGTCGACGGCGTTGCACAGGTAGAACCGCCGCTCGGTCTCCACCACGTACGAGAACTGACCGACGATGTCCCGGTACTCCCGGTAGAGCTGAAGCTCCATCTCGGTCTCGTACTGTTCGAGATCCTCTGCGCTCACAGTTGCGGTCCGTCCCCTTCCAGATCAGGTGCCAGGTCAGTCACGGCCTCATCATCCTCCAGCCGGGCCAGCATGCCGCCGTCCGGGTCGCCGAACAGCTCGGGATCCTCGTACGGCAGCCGCCAGCTGCGGCGGTGCACCACGGACGGCCCGTGGGTGCGCAGAACGGCCAGGTGTTCGGGCGTGCCGTAGCCCTTGTTGACCGCGAAGTTGTATTGCGGGTAACCGGCCGAAAGCTCGACCAGCAACCGGTCCCGCTCGGTCTTGGCCAGCACGCTCGCCCCGGCCACGGCCGCGCAGGTCAGGTCGGCCTTCACCCGCACGTGCACCGGCGGCTCGGCGCAGGGTGGCACGTCGACCTCCACCTCGAACAGCGGTGGATGGTCATCGTCGGCGGCCGGGAGAAAGGTCGGCGTGCTCAGGTAGTCGTGCGAGCCGTCCAGCAGCACGGCGTCGACGGGCCCGGACAACCCCGCCAACGCCCGCTGCCCGGCCATCCGCAGCGCGGCGATGATGCCGTAGGTGTCGATCTCGGACGGGCTGGCGTGACCGACCGCCCAGTCCGCGACCCAGCGGCGCACCGGCCGGACCAGCGCGTCCCGGGCTGCCGGGGTCAGCAGTTTCGAGTCGCGCAGGCCCGTCGGCACCCGGCCGACGGTGGCGGTGACGACCACGACGCCGATGGTCACCGGCCCGGCCAACGCGCCGCGGCCGACCTCGTCCATCGCGGCGAGCCGGCTGGTCCCGCTACGCAGCAGTTCCTTCTCCACCCGCAGGTGCGGGCGGTGCCCGGCCTGCGCGGGCAGCTGGACCTTGAGGACCCGGCTCGCCGTCGTCATCGGCGCCGCTTCCGGCGGATCACCATGGCACCGCGCAATCCGAGTGCGGTCAGCAGCCCGAGCGCGCCGGGGGCGCCCATCGTCGCCGCCGCGGACAGCGCAGACTGGTCGGCATTCTGGTTGCCGGGATCGATGTCCGGGTCGCCGATCGTCCCCCACCGCGACGGCGGCATCACGATGAACACCGCCTTGCCGATCACGTTGTCGACCGGGACCGGCCCCTGGCACTGCGCACCGCTACCGGGTGCGAAGCCCTGACACTGGTAGGACGAGTCAGCCGAATCCGACCGGTGGTCCCCCATCACCCACAGCTGTCCCGCCGGGATCGTCACCGGGCCGAAGCAGCGCCGGGACATGGGGCTGGTGTTGCAGTCCAGCTCGCCGGGGGCGAACTCTATGGGCTCGTAGATGTACGGCTCGACCAGCGAGCGCCCGTCCACGGTGACGGCGCCCTGCGCATCGCAACACTGAACGGTCTGACCGCCGACCGCGATGACCCGCTTCACATAGTCCTTCTCGTTCGGCGGGGCGATGCCGACCACCGAACCCAGGGATTGCAGCGCCGAGCCGATCCAGCTGGTCGGTTCCGCGATGCGGGTCTCCGGCACCCAGGACGGCGGACCGGCGAACACCACCACGTCGCCCTGCGCCGGGTCGCGGATGTCGTAGACGACCTTGTTGGCCAGGATCCGGTCGCCGCCGGAGGCGACGCCGTGCAACGTCTGTTCCATCGACCCGGACGGCACGTAATAGACCTTGGCGATGAACGTCTGGATCAGGAAAGTCAGGCCGAAAGCGATGAGGATGAGGATCGGCAGTTCGATCCAGAACGGTCGGCGCTTCTTCTGCTGGGGCGGTGCCGGCGCGGCGCCGACCTGCGCCGGTGCGGCGCGTTCGGGCACCACCGGGGCGGGCGGCTGATAGCCGGGTGCGGCGACTGGTGGATCGTCGTCGAGATCGGCCTCGAAGTCGTCGCCGTCGACGACATGCCGGGGCCGCGGCGGCCTCGCCGGGTCGGGGACGTTCTCACTCATCAGCGTCAGGCTACGTGCCGTGCGTCAAGCCGCCGTCGGCTGACATGCGGAGGCACCCAGTCGAATTGTCGGATTCCGGCCTCTCCGATTTCCCGCCTCAGCGGCCCGAGCGCTTCTCCTTGATCTTGGCGGCCTTGCCGCGCAGGTCCCGCAGGTAGTACAGCTTGGCCCGGCGGACGTCGCCGCGGGTGACCAGCTCGATGCGGTCCAGGTTCGGCGAGTGCACGGGGAAGGTGCGCTCCACGCCGACGCCGAAGCTGATCTTGCGAACGGTGAAGGTCTCGCGGATGCCGCCACCCTGTCGGCGGATCACGTGGCCGGCGAAGACCTGGATACGAGAGCGCGAGCCCTCGATGACCTTGACGTGCACCTTCACCGTGTCGCCGGGACGGAAGGCCGGGATATCGGTCCGCAGCGAGGCGGCGTCCAGGGCGTCCAGGGTGTTCATCTTCGTCATCCTCATCAGTATGTTCAGGGGGCGCACCTGAGCGCGCAAGATCGGCCGCCGCGACGGCAACCGTTCCAGTCTGCCAGATGCCCCACCAGATCGGAAAACGGCTGGTCAACCGGACGGCGTTACATCCAACTTGACGTCCGACTGGCCGTGGAAAAGGTCGGGCCGGTTGGCCGCGGTCCTGCGCAGCGACTCCTCGTGCCGGTAGCGGGCAACGGCGCCGTGATCCCCGCTGGTGAGCACCTCCGGCACGCCGATTCCGCGGTACACCGGCGGTCTGGTGTACGACGGGGCCTCCAGCAGCCCCGTCAGCGCACCGGAGAACGAGTCCTCCCCGGCGGAGTCGGGATTGCCGAGCACCCCCGGGATCAGCCGGGTGATCGACTCGATCATGACCATGGCCGCGACCTCGCCACCGGCCAGCACGTAGTCGCCGATGGACAGTTCCCGCACCGGCATCCTGGTGGCGGCGTCGGTGATCACCCGCTGGTCGATGCCCTCGTAACGGCCGCAGGCGAAGACCAGATGACCGACCGTCGACAGCTCGGTGGCCGCCGTCTGGTCGAACCGGTGGCCGGCCGGCGTGGGCACGACCAGGGTGGGCTGATCGACCGGCGGAACAGAGGCTGAGTCCTCGCACACCGCGTCCAGCGCGCGTCCCCACACATCGGGCTTCATCACCATGCCGGGGCCGCCGCCGTAGGGCGCATCGTCCACCGTCCGGTGCCGGTCGGTGGTCCAGTCCCGCAGGTCGTGCACGGCCAGTTCGATCACGCCGTCCGCGATCGCCTTGCCCAGCAACGACTCCCGGAGCGGATCGAGGTAACCGGGAAAGATGGTGATCACGCTGATCCGCATCAGGCGAACATCCCGTCGGGCGGATCGACCACCAGCCGGCCGGCTTCCAGGTCGACGACCGGCACGATGGCGGACACGAACGGCACCAGCTCCTCCGAACCGTCCGGCCTGCGTACCGTCAGCACCGGCGCCGCCGGCGGGTGCAGCACGTCGACCACCTCGCCGAGCGCGGCGCCCCCGGCGTCCTGCACGGCCAAGCCGATCAGCTGGTGGTCGTAGAACTCGTCGGGATCGTCGGGCACGGGCAGCGTCGAGGCGTCCACGGTCAACGCGACCCCGCGGAGCGTCTCGGCCGCGTCGCGGTCGGCGAAGCCGTCGAAGGCGAGCACGAGCATCCGCCCGGACCGGCGAAACCCGGTGACCGTCAACGGTCCTCGGGACGCCGGGTCGGTGGACAGCTGGGTTCCGACGGCGAACCGGGCGTCCGGATCGTCGGTGGACGGCGCGATGGTCACTTCTCCGCGCACCCCGTGGGGCCGGCCGATCCGGCCGACCACCACCGTCTGCGCGCTGATCTGTTGCCTCAGCGGTCGGTGTCGACGACGTCGACGCGAATGCCACGGCCGCCGACGGCGCTCATCACGGTGCGCAGCGCGGTCGCGGTGCGACCGCCTCGGCCGATCACCTTGCCCAGGTCGTCCGGGTGCACCCTGATCTGCAGGGTGCGTCCGCGGCGCCCGGTCGACAGCTCCACGCTGACCTCGTCATCGTGGTCGACGATGCCCCGGACCAGATGCTCCAGGGCGTCCTCGAGCACGCTCACGATGAGGGCGTGGAGCCGGCGGCCGGTTCTGCGGCGGCGGGCGCCGCCTCGGCTGTCGGCTCGGGCCCGGCTGTCGGCTCGGGCCCGGCTGTCGGCTCGGGCGCGGCGGCCGGTGGCTCGGGCGCGGCGGCCGGTGGCTCGGGCGCGGCGGCGGCCTTCCGCTTCGGGGTGGTCGCGGACGGGCCGTCGTCGCCGCCCACCGAGGCGAGCGCGGCCTCATACAGCGCACGCTTGTCGGCCTTCTCCGGCTGGCCGCGCAGCGTGCCCTCGGCGCCGGGCAGTCCCTTGAACCTCTGCCAGTCGCCGGTCACCTTCAGCAGCGAGAGCACGGTCTCGGTCGGCTGGGCCCCGACGCCGAGCCAGTACTGCACCCGGTCGGAGTCGATCTCGATGACGCTCGGCTCGGCCTTCGGGTGGTACTTGCCGATGTTCTCGATGGCACGTCCGCTGCGGCGGGTGCGGGCATCGGCGATGACAACGCGGTAGAACGGCTCGCGGATCTTTCCGAAACGGGCGAGCTTGATCTTGACAGCCACGGTGGTGGACTTCTCCTTGCGGTTTGCGGGTGTGCGGCCGCGATATCCGTGTGGGGGCCCGGACTCATGACGCGCCAATGGCGGCCGTACCCGGTGAGAGGGGCCGGGTGACAGCCGTGACCGGTTTATTCTGCCAGACTGCGCGCTCGGTCACTCACCATGGTCACTACCCGGGAATCATCCACGCACCACCCGGCCGTGCCGCACCACGGCGACGGGGTGCCGCAACACCTCGGGATCGTCCCCGGGATCCTCGGTGTAGACCACCAGATCCGCGCTGGACCCGGGCTGGTAGATCGGCAACCCGAGCCAGGCCCGCGCCTGGTGGGCGGCCGAGCGCAGCGCCTGCCGCCGGTCCATGATCCCGCCGAGCGCGACCACCTCGTCGACCACCCGGCCGTGCACGATGAAGCCGCCGGAGTCGGTGCCCGCGTGGATCGCGATGCCCGCCTCCACCGCGTTCCGGTAGGTCGTGTCGCTGCGCGCGTACAGCTCACGCATGTGCTGGGCGTAGGTCGGGAACTTGGCCGCGGCGTCGGCGAAGGACGGGAAGTTCGCGATGTTGATCAACGTCGGGACCAGGTGCACGCGGCCCGCGGCCATGGTCTGGATGGTGTCGTCGGTCAGGCCGGTGCCGTGCTCGATACAGTCGATCCCGGCGGCCAGCAGCCCGGGCAGCGCGTCCTCACCGAAGACGTGCGCCGTCACCCTGGCGCCGGCCCGGTGCACGAGGCCGATCGCCTCGACCAGCACCTCGTCAGGCCACAGCGGGGCGAGGTCGCCGACGGACCTGTCGATCCAGTCGCCGACGATCTTGACCCACCGCCCGTCGCCGTAGGCGATCTGCCGGGCCACCTCGGCGGGCAGGTCCGCCGGGTCGTCCAGATCCACCCCGAGGTCACGGACATAGCGCTTGGTCACCGCGATGTGCCGGCCGGCCCTGATCAGCACCGGCAGGTCGTCGCGGCCGGCCAGCTCGTGGGTGTCCAGCGGCGACCCGCAGTCGCGCAGCGCCAGCGCGCCGGTGTGCATCGCGGTGACGGCCTGCTGTTCGGCCTCGTCCATGGTGACGACGCCGTGCGTGGAGTACCCGACGTGGCAGTGCGCGTCGACAAAGCCGGGCAGCACCCAGCCGGTCAGCTCGATCGCCGGGTCGCTGACGGGCGCTCCCACGAAGGCGCCGTCGACGGCCCACAGGTCGATCGGATCGCCGGTAGCCGCATCGGTGCCGGTGATGTGCAGGCCGCCCACCGTCTACTTCTTCGGGAACTTCAGTTGTGACGGGTCGAAGCCGGGCGGAAGTTGGTCGAGGCCGAATCCGCTGGGCAGCTGACCGGGCTTGCCGCCGGGTGCGCCGCCCATCCCGGCCGGCATGCCGCCCATACCGCCGGGCATCCCGCCCATGCCGCCGGGCATCCCGCCCATGCCGGGGAAGCCGGGCATTCCCTTCACCTTCGGCTGCGTCGGACCGCGCCCCGACGAACCCTTGCGCCCCTTGCGCCCCTTGGCCGCCTTGCGGTTCGACGGCCGGGTGCCCGGCAGACCGAACCGGCCGGCCATCGACGCCATCATCTTGCGGGCCTCGAAGAACCTGTCCACCAACGCGTTCACCTGCGCGACGGTGGATCCAGAGCCCTTGGCGATGCGCTGCCGGCGGGATGAGTTGATGATTCTCGGGTCGGTCCGCTCGGCCGGCGTCATCGACTGGATGATCGCGGCGGTGCGGTCGATGTCCCGGTCGTCGACCCCGGCAAGGGCCTCCTTCATCTCGCCGGCGCCGGGCAGCATGCCGAGGATGCTGCCGATCGGGCCCATCTTGCGGATCATCATCATCTGCTGCAGGAAATCGTCCAGGGTGAAGTCGTTGCCGGCCAGTTTGGCCGCCATCTCCTCCGCCTGGTCGGCCTCGAAGACGTTCTCCGCCTGCTCGATCAGGGTGAGCATGTCGCCCATGCCCAGGATCCGGGAGGCCATCCGGTCCGGATGGAAGGTGTCGAAATCCGCGAGCTTCTCGCCGGTGGACGCGAACATGATCGGCGCGCCGGTGACCTCTCGCACCGACAACGCGGCACCACCGCGGGCGTCGCCGTCGAGCTTGGTCAGCACCACGCCCGTGAACCCGACGCCGCCCGAGAAGGCCTCGGCGGTGGCGACCGCATCCTGGCCGATCATCGCGTCGACGACGAACAGGATCTCGTTGGGATCGACGGCGTCGCGGATGTTGATGGCCTGGTTCATCATCTCGGTGTCCACACCCAGCCGGCCGGCAGTGTCGACGATGACGATGTCGTGCATGCGGACCTGGGCGTGCGAGATGCCGCCGCGCGCCACGGCGACCGGATCGCCGATCCCGTTACCGGGTTCCGGCGCGTAGACCTGCACGCCGGCCTGCTCACCGACCACCTGCAGCTGGGTGACGGCGTTCGGCCGCTGCAGGTCGCAGGCAACCAGCAGCGGGGTGTGCCCCTGCCCCTTGAGCCACAGGCCCAGCTTGCCGGCCAGCGTGGTCTTGCCGGAGCCCTGCAGGCCGGCCAGCATGATGACGGTCGGCGGGGTCTTGGCGAAACTCAACCGCCTGGTCTCACCGCCGAGGATCGCGACGAGCTCCTCGTTGACGATCTTGATGACCTGCTGCGCCGGGTTCAGCGCACCGGATACCTCCAGACCGGTGGCGCGTTCCTTGATCCGCGCGATGAACGCCCGCACCACGGGCAGCGCGACGTCCGCCTCCAGCAGGGCGATGCGGATCTCCCGGCAGGTGGCGTCGATGTCCTGCGGGGACAGCCGGCCCTTGCCGCGGAGATTGGAAAAGACCGTGGCAAGCCGGTCGGACAGGGTTTCGAACATCTGGGGGGCCTCACAGGATTCGGGTGTGCACGGGTCGATCCGGGCCATTGTCCCGCTTCACGCCGACGGTGTGCCCACCACCGCCGGGCAAGTCACCGGGCGAGGGGTCAGGACAAGGCGTCACGGACCGCGGCGGCGATCTCCCGGCCACGCGCCGCGGACAGCGCCGAGCCGTCCGCGGACTGCACGTAGAAGACGTCGACGGCCTCGGCGCCGAGGGTGCCCACCCGGGCCGAGATCACGCTGACGCCCAGCGTGTTCAGCACGGAGGCCACGGAGTACAGCAGGCCGGGGATGTCGTGGGCGCGCACCTCCAGCACCGTGGAGCGTTCCGATGCACCGTCGATGACGTGCACCGCCGGCGGCGCCGCCAGGCCACGCCGGGCCGGCGCCGACCGCTTGGCCATCCGGGACACGATGTCCAGGCTGCCGTCCAGAGCGCGGATGAGGTCCGCCCGCAGGGTGGCGGCCGCCGGCGCGTCACCGAATTGCGGGGCGACCGTCCAGGTCTGCAGCGCGGTGCCCTCGATCGTTCGCAGCCCGGCGGTGCGCACCGTCAGCCGGTGCAGGGTCAGCACGGCGGCCGACGCCGCGAGCAGGCCCGGCCGATCGGGCGCGGTGATGGTCACTCGCAGCGCGCCGGGTACCTGCTCGATGACGATGCCCACCCCGCCGGCGTCGATCAGCTCCCGCTCGACCTGGCTGATCGCCGGCGGTGGTGGAGGCTCCTCGCCGGCCAGCGCGCGGTGTGCCCTGGCCACCAGGTGACCGATCTGCCCGGCCTTCCAGGTGGTCCACGCCGCCTGGCTGGCCGCTCTGGCGTCCGCCTCCGAGAGCGCGTGCAGCAACTCCAGGGTGGGCGCGTCACCCACCGCGTCGACGATCGACGCCACCGTCGCGGGGTCGTCGGGATCGCGGCGGGAGGCGGTGTCGCCCAGCAGCAGGTGGTAGCGGATCAGTGTGCTTATCACCGCTATTGCTGCGGCTTCCACACCCATCCTCGTCAGCCACGGCACCACCAGGTCGGCGCCCAACGTCGAGTGGTCCCCGTCCAGGCCCTTGCCGATGTCGTGGAAAACCGCCGCCAGCAGCAGCAGATCGGGCCGGGACACCTTGCGCACCAATGAAGAAGCATTCACCGCGGTCTGCATCAAATGTCGGTCGACGGTGAACTGATGGATCGGCTCGCGCTGCGGCATCGACCGCAGCCGCTCCCACCCCGGCAGCAGGTTGGAGATCAGCCCTGCCTGGTCGAGGTTCTCCCACGCGGCGATCATCGGCTCGCCGGAGCCGATCAGGGCCAGGAACGCGTCCAGCGCGACGGGCGGCCAGGGCTCCGGCAACGGCGGGCAGTTCTTGGCCAGCCGCAGCACGGTGGCCGGCGAGACCGGCAGTCCCGCCTGCGCGGCGGCCGCGGCGGCGCGCAACACCAGGGTGGGATCGGTAGCGGGGTTCACCCCGCGGGCCAGCACGGCTTCGCCTTCCTGCTCGACGATGCCGTCGGCCAGTGGGGTGCGCTCCGCGCGGCGGACCAGCCTGCCGCCGACCTCGGTGACCGACCCCTTCGACCCGTTCAGCGCGCGATCGACCCGGTGCCAGGTCATGTCGCTGGCGTGGTCGACCGTCCGCGCGATGGCGGCCACGTGCCGCAGCAGCACGTCCCGGTCGTCCAGCCCGAGTTCCTGCGCGACGGCGTCCTGATCCTGCACCTGCAGCCGGTCGGTGGCGCGGCCGGCCATGCTCTGCAGCACGTCACGGACGTCGAGCAGCGCCGACCGCGCCTCCTCCAGCCCCTGGTGCGGGCAGTCGGCGACCCAGGAGGCCGCGACGGCCCGCATCACCACCAGGTCGCGCAGCCCACCGCGGGATTCCTTCAGGTCGGGGGTGGTCGCGAAGGCCAGCGCACCGGAGCGTTCGGCCCGCTCGTCACAGCTCTCCCGCAGCGAGCTGAGCCGGTTCTTGGCGTCGGCGCGCCAGTCGGCCAGTACCCGCCGGTGCAGGGTGACGGCGAGTTCGGGGTCACCGGCGATGTGCCGCAGGTCCAGCATGCCGAGCATGGCCGGCAGGTCGGTCCTGGCGATCTGCCTGGCGCCGCCGACCGACCGGACCGAGTGGTCGAGTCTGATCTTGGAGTCCCAGATCGGGTACCACATCCGCTCGGCCAGCATGCCGGCGTAGGACGCGGGTGTTTCGGTGGAATGCAGCAGCACGAGGTCAAGGTCGGAGAACGGCGAGAGCTCCCCCCTGCCGTACCCGCCGACGGCGACCAGCGCCACTCCCCCGACGTTCACCCCGGCTTCCTGGGCAAGTTCGCCAAGCCAGCCGTCGGTCAGCCTGGACAGGGCACGGCGCCGAGCCGGACCGGTGACACCGGTCCGGCTCAGCAGCTGTGCCCGTAGTTCAGGGAAACCGCCCGCCGTCCCCACAGGCGTTGTCGGCATGGCCCTACAGGGCTTCCTGACCGCACTCGCCGGTGCGGACGCGGATCACCGTCTCGACGGGTACGGACCAGACCTTCCCGTCACCGATCTTGCCGGTGCGAGCCGCTCTGACGATCACGTCGCTGACGTCGTCGACGTCCTCGTCGTCCACCAGGACCTCCAGGCGAACCTTCGGAAGCAGCTCCACCGTGTACTCCGCGCCCCGGTAGACCTCGGTGTGACCGCGCTGGCGGCCGTACCCCGATGACTCCGAAACGGTCATGCCCTGCACACCGAATGCCAGCAGCGCTGCCCGCACCTCGTCTAGTTTGAACGGCTTGATGACGGCGGTGACAAGCTTCATGCCTTGACCTCCTGGGTCTTTGAATGTGCGCCGGCAAGCACGCCGGAAGCGCCTGAGCCGGACGAGACCTCGAAGTCGTACGCGGCCTCACCATGGGTGGTGACGTCGACGCCCTCGACCTCGTGCTCCTCGGGGATCCGCCAGCCCATCGTGTACTTCAGCGCCAGACCGATCAGG
>DASQFG010000174.1:0-6961 GCA_035633315.1 Nakamurella sp.
CGATCCGCGGCCCGCCGATCCCTGCGCCGTTCCGCCGACAGACGCGGCGCAGCCCACTGCCGACCCGACCGTCACCGCGACCATCAGCAACCACAACCGGGCCGTGGAACTGACCCTCCCCCGTATGACCATGGGCGGCACGGTAGTGAGTCCCCGGCCGAATGCCGACGAGTTGTCCACATTCGCCTCGCCTCACCTCGGTTGTCCACAATTGTCGAGACGACGTTGCGGAACCGTGTGCTGACGGGTACAAACCCCGACCGATCCGAGATCGGTCGATCGGTGAACGGAACATTCCGGACAGCCGGCACCATGTGTTCCAGGGGGACCCGGCCCATCACCGGCGGAAGCCGAATCCCACCTGCCGGAGCTGTTCTCGGCCGAGGAGCAGGGCTGCCACAAGGCGCTGAAGCCTTTCCTGAAGAAGCCTTCGAAATCGTGCTGAACGTCGCCTGTCTCGGCATTCTCAGCAGCTGTGCGACGATCGCCGCCGAGGTCATCACGAGCCAATCACGAGCCCGGTCCACCACGGAGCGAACCAGGTGGGACGCGGATAGCGATCCGGGCGTAACGGAACTCCCCTTCGGAAATGCCCGGCGGCGCGGGCCGCTGCGAATCGGCGTCCCGCTACCGCGCAGGCCATCGGACCGCAGGTCTTTCGGCACTGTCTGACCGTTCCGGGTGATCGCACGCTGGATGCATGAGCGCTGGGGGTATGGGCACGGCCATCGACACCACCGGTCTGGTCAAGACGTTCGGGCGCACCCGGGCCCTGGACGGACTGAGCCTGCAGGTCGAAACCGGCGAGGTGCACGGGTTTCTCGGCCCCAACGGCGCGGGGAAAACCACCACGCTGCGGATCCTGCTGGGGCTGCTGAAGGCCGATTCCGGGACGGCCTCAGTGCTCGGCGGCAACCCATGGACCGACGCCGTCACCCTGCACCGGCGATTGGCCTACGTCCCTGGCGATGTCGCGCTGTGGCCGAACCTCACCGGCGGTGAGGTGATCGACCTGCTCGGCAGGCTGCGCGGCGGTCTGGACGTCACACGCAGGGCGGACCTGCTGGAGCGCTTCGATCTCGACCCGACGAAGAAGGCCAGGGCGTACTCCAAGGGCAACCGGCAGAAGGTGGCCTTGATCGCGGCGCTCGCCTCCGACGTCGAGCTGCTGCTGCTGGACGAACCGACGTCCGGCCTCGACCCGCTGATGGAGGACATGTTCCGCTCCTACATCCGGGAGGAACGCGGCAACGGCCGGACCGTGCTGCTGTCCAGCCACATCCTGGCCGAGGCCGAGGCACTGTCCGACAGGGTCAGCATCATCAGGGGTGGCCGCATCGTGGAGACCGGCACGCTCGCCCAGATGCGCCACCTGACGCGCACCTCGATCACCGCCGACCTCCGGCACTCGCCCGAGGGTGTCGCGGCGCTGCCGGGTGTGCACGACGTCGTCGTCACCGGCAATCGGCTCGCCTGCGAAGTCGACGCGGCTGCACTGGACGACCTGCTGGCCGCGCTCGGCCGACTGGGCGTCGTCACCCTGACCAGCCAGCCGCCGACCCTGGAGGAGTTGTTCCTGCGCCACTACGCCGATGCGGGCGCCCGATGAGCGAGTTCACCGGAACCCTGGCGCTGACCCGGTTCGCGCTGCGCCGGGACAGGGTGCTGCTGCCGGTGGTGATCGCCGCGTTCGTGCTGACCGTGGTGTCCAGCGCCACCGCAACGGTCGGGCTGTACCCGACGCTCGCCTCCAGGGTCGCGGCGGCGTCCGCGGTCAACGACATTCCCGCGTTGGTGGCGATGTACGGCCGGGTGTGGGACCCATCCTCGCTCGGCGCATTGGTGATCATGAAGCTGGCCGCCTTCGGGGCCGCCATCCTCGCCGTGTTCGCGATCATGCTGGTGGTGCGGCACACCAGGGCCGAGGAAGAGAAGGGGCGGCTCGAGCTGATCGGGGCGACTGTGGTGGGCCGGCGAGCCGCACTGTCGGCGGCGCTGCTGGTGGCATTCGGCACCATGCTGACGCTCGGGGTGCTGATCGCCCTGGCACAGATCGCCGCAGGACTGCCTGCGCCCGGTTCCTGGGCGTTCGGCATGTCCTGGGCGGCAACCGGTCTGGTCTTCGCCGCGATCGCCGGGGTGAGCGCCCAGTTGACCGCGTCCGCCCGCTCGGCAACCGGATCGGCAGTGGCGTTGCTGGGCGTCGCCTACGCCCTGCGCGCGGTGGGCGACACCGTGGGAGGCTCCGCCGAGCCGGCGATCTGGTCGTGGTTCTCCCCGATCGGGTGGGGACAACAGGTGCGGCCCTACGCCGGGGACCGCTGGTGGGTGCTGGCGCTGCCGATCGTCTTCTTCGCCGTCGTCGTCGCGGGCGCGTATGCCCTGGCCGCCCGCCGCGACCTCGGCGCCGGCCTGCTGCCCGACCGCCCCGGACCGGCGAGCGCATCGGCGGCGCTGGGCACGCCGTTGGGGCTGGCATGGCGGCTGCAGCGGGGAAATCTGGTCGGCTGGGCGATCGGCTACCTGCTGCTCGGGGCCGTGTGTGGCAGCATCGCCTCTACGGTCGGGTCGATGCTGGAGAGCGAGCAGGCGCAAGAGCTCATCCGCGCTCTCGGTGGCACGCAAGTCATGTCAGATGCGTTCCTGGCCACCGAGTTCGGCTTCGTGGCGATCATCACCGCCGCCTACGGCATCTCCAGCGCCATGCGCCTGCATGCCGAGGAGGAAGCGGGGCACGCCGAACTGCTGCTGGCGACGGCCGTGTCGCGGACGAGGTGGCTCGGAAGCCACCTGACGATCGCCCTGCTCGGCACCACGGCGCTGACCGTGCTCGCCGGGCTGAGCGCCGGGGTCGCCAACGGCCTGCAGATCGGCACCATGAGTCACGTCACCGCCGTGCTCGGTGGGGTGCTCGTCTACCTGCCGGCGATCTGGGTGATGACGGCGCTGCTGGTGCTGCTCTTCGGGTTCGCGCCGCGGCTGGTGGTGCTGGCGTGGGCGGCGCTGATCGGGGTCGTGCTGATCGGCGAACTCGGCCTGCTGCTGGGCTTCCCGCTGTGGGTGATGGACCTGTCGCCGTTCGCGCACATTCCCCGCCTGCCCGGCGGAGCCATGGTCTGGAGCCCGCTGCTGGCGCTGCTGGTGCTCGCAGTGGCCCTCGGCGCGGCGGGTGCCGCCGCCTTCCGCCGCCGCGATCTGGACACTGCCTGAGGTCGCAACGCTCGCAAAGGCCACCCCCCTCTGGCGCGGATCATCTTCGCGAGCGCGGATGAAGTCGTGTACTCCAGTCCCATTCCGTCACATAACCGGAAGGTTCGTGCGCGTCGGCGATGTTGATCCGCGCCACAGGGGGGCAAACCAACACCAGGAACGCGCTCCATCAGCGGACGGGAGCAGAGTCCAGGAAGTCGGTGTCCGGCAGCTGGATCCAGCCTTCCTCATCGGCGAGCCGGATGTCCTCCTCCGAGATCGCCTCCACCCTTCCCAGCACCACCGCACCGGCGACCAACCCGGCGACGACCGCGTCGAACGCGTCGTGCGACTGCCGGCAGAGGCCCTGGAAGGTGCCCAGTTCCAGCCACGGCGCGGCCCGCACCAGCGCCTGGACGGCGCGGGGCAGGCCTGGGCCGTCCAGCTTGTACCCGCCGGTGGCCAGCCGCCAGCGCGCGAGCGCGGCGGCGGGGTACACCTCGGCCGCCTTCGACGCGATCCCGCTGCGCCGCACCGGAAAACCCTCGGCCGAGAGCGTCGCCAGCAATCCGGCGCAGCGCATCGACGGGTAGGCGATGCGGTCAGCGGAGACGCTGAGCGGCCACCGCCCGGTGCGCTCCCGCACCACCGCGTCGGTGCGCCGGTAGGCCAACCTCCGCTTGGACCGCTGGTCGGCCGCTGTTCCGGGCTCGACCGTGCCCGCCCGCTGGGCGATCATCAGATCGGTGAAGGCGACCGGCCAACCGAACGGGCAGTCGATGCCGAGCACCGACACCCGGGACGCCGCCTCGACGATCGCCTGGTTCCCGACGCCGACCGTCAGCTCGAGAACGGTGACGCGACCGCGCTCCCACCCCAGGACGGCCATCGCCGTTCGCGCATCCTGTGACGCGAGGTCGACGCCCGCCACCCGGAACGCCTGCCCGGCGGGACGCCCACCTTCGGCGCCGGCGGCCATTACAGGCTCGGGGCAACCACTTCGGCGATCTGGACCGCGTTCAGCGCAGCCCCCTTGCGGAGGTTGTCGTTCGACACGAACAGCGCCAGCCCACGCCCGTCCGGCACACCGGGATCGGTGCGGATGCGTCCGACATACGACGGATCGGTACCGGCTGCCTGCAACGGGTTCGGCAGGTCGGACAGCTCCACGCCGGGCGCTCCGGTGAGCAATGCGGTCGCCTGCTCCACGGACAGCGGCCGGTCGAACTCGGCGTTGATCGACAGCGAATGCCCGGTGAAAACCGGTACCCGCACGCAGGTTCCGGACACCAACAGCTCCGGGATCGACAGGATCTTGCGAGACTCGTTGCGCAGCTTCTGTTCCTCGTCGGTCTCGCCGGAGCCGTCGTCGACGAAATTGCCGGCCTGGGCGACCACGTTGAACGCGATCGGCCGGACGTACTTCTTCGGCGCCGGGAACTCCACCGCCGACCCGTCGTGAGTCAGTTTGGCCGCGTCCTGGTAGACGGCGCGTACCTGACCGTCCAGCTCGGCGACCCCGTCCAGCCCACTGCCGGACACCGCCTGGAAGGTGGTGACGACCAGCCGCCGCAGGCCGGCCGCGTCGTGCAGCGGCTTGAGCACGGGCATCGCCGCCATGGTGGTGCAGTTCGGGTTGGCGATGATCGCGCCGCGGCCCTGGCCGACGACCGCGAGCACCGCCTCCGGGTTCACCTCCGAGACCACCAACGGGATGGCCGGGTCCCGACGCCACGCCGAGGAATTGTCGACCACCACGACGCCCGCCTCGGCGAACCGCGGCGCCTGCGCCCGCGAGGTGGTCGCGCCGGCCGAGAACAGCGCGATGTCCAACCCGTCAACGGACGCATCTGCTGCGTTCTCCACCACGACATCCCGGCCCTGCCAGGGCAAAGTCGACCCCGCCGACCGCGCCGAGGCGAAGAAGCGCATTTCGGCGACCGGGAAGCCCCTGTCCGCCAGGATCTTTCGCATCACCCCACCGACCTGGCCGGTCGCCCCGACGACGCCTACCCGCAGTCCACGCGCTCCGCTCATCGTCATCGCCCCGTTCCCGCGTACACCACGGCCTCCTGGTCACTGCCCAGATCGAACGCCGCGTGCAAGGCCCGCACGGCCGTATCCAGCTCGACATCGCGCACCAGCACGGAGATCCGGATCTCCGACGTGGAAATGATGTCGATGTTCACCCCGGCGGCGGCCAGCGCCTCGCAGAAGGTGGCCGTCACCCCGGGGTGCGAGCGCATCCCGGCCCCGATCAGCGACACCTTGCCGACGTGGTCGTTGAAGATGATCTGGTCGAAACCGATGGCGTCCTTGCGCGCGTTCAACGCCGCGACGGCGGTGGGGCCGTCGGCCTTGGGCAGCGTGAAGGTGATGTCCGTCTTGCCCTCGGCCGCCCTGGAGATGTTCTGCACGACCATGTCGATGTCGATCTCCGCGTCGGCGATCGTCCGGAAGATCTTGGCGGCGACCCCCGGCTGGTCCGGCACCGCGGTGACCGTCACCTTGGCCTCGCCGCGTTCGTGCGCGACGCCGGTGATCAGTGCCTGTTCCATCGTCAGATCCTCCATGCTGCCTTGAACAATGGTGCCGTCGAGATCGGAGTACGAGGACCGGACGTGCACCGGAACGCCATAACGACGGGCGTATTCGACGCAGCGCAACATCAGCACCTTCGCGCCGGACGCCGCCATCTCGAGCATTTCCTCGTAGGTGATGGTGTCCAGCTTGGCTGCGTTGGGCACGATTCTCGGGTCCGCGGTGAAGACGCCGTCGACGTCCGTGTAGATCTCGCAGACGTCGGCGTGCAGCGCCGCTGCCAGTGCGACGGCCGTGGTGTCGGAGCCGCCGCGACCCAGCGTGGTGATGTCCTTGGTGTCTTGGCTGACGCCCTGGAACCCGGCCACCAGCGCGATGTGCCCCTTGTCCAGCGCGGCCCGGATCCGGCCCGGGGTGACGTCGATGATCCGGGCCTTGCCGTGTGCGGAGTCGGTGATGACGCCGGCCTGCGATCCGGTGAACGACCTGGCCTGCGCACCGAGGGTGGAGATGGCCATGGCGACCAGCGCGTTGGATATCCGCTCGCCGGAGGTCAGCAACATGTCCAGCTCGCGCGGCGGCGGCGCAGGGGACACCTGCTGGGCCAGGTCCATCAGGTTGTCGGTGGTGTCGCCCATCGCAGAAACGACGACGACCACCTCGTTTCCGTCCTTGCGGGTGGCCACGATCCGTTCGGCGACCCGCTTGATCCGCTCGGCGGATCCGACCGACGAACCGCCGTACTTCTGGACGACGAGGCCCACCGCGTGCTCCTGCTCTCCCGTGCCGCCTCACGCCTGGCGGCTGCTGCCGTCCCGGCTGGCTACCGGCGGCACGAACCCGCGGACGCCCGGCCGGATGACGGGCGCTGCACGCCGATCCGAACGCCGGTGACGGCGCCGGCGCGGCTGCCGGTGGACGGGAAAGCCTCGCGGCCATGCTCACATCCGCAGCTCAGACTACCTGCGCCGGCACTGCGATTCTGACCCGATACCCCGACCCCGGCCCCGCCACCTCCAGATCGCCGTCCGGAGACCGCTGTCGAAAGATCACTATCGAAAGATCACTGTCGAAAGATCACTGTCCGGAAATCGGGTCAGGGTAGCGGTGCGGACCAGACCAGCCTGGTCCCGCCGTGATCCCCGGGGTTGATCGTGCAGGAGCCGGAGGATTCGGTCGCACGCCGGTTCAGATTGTGCAAACCGCTGCGCGCGGTCATCGCCGGCATCCC
>DASQFG010000175.1:0-5887 GCA_035633315.1 Nakamurella sp.
CGGGCCGGATCGGTGTTGCTGTTCGACACCGGGGCCGGCACAGTCGAGAACATTCCGTTCAACCCCGCGGCCGATGGCCTGGCCGTGCTGGTGATCGACACCAAGGTGGCGCACTCGCTGGCCGACGGCGAGTACGCCAGGCGACGGGCGTACTGCGAACGGGCCACCGCGATCCTGGGAGTCGGCTCCCTGCGCGATCTTTCGGTCGACGACCTGCCCGCCGCCCTGGACACCCTGGGCGACGACGTGCTGGGCCGGCGCGTCCGGCATGTGGTGACCGAGAACGATCGGGTCGCGCAGACGGTGGACATGCTGCGCGAGGGGCAGCTCGCCGAGATCGGCGACCTGCTGGTCGCCTCCCATCGTTCGCTGCAGCACGACTACGAAGTGTCCTGCCCCGAACTCGACCAGGCCGTGGACTCCGCACTCGCCGCGGGTGCCGTCGGCGCAAGAATGACGGGCGGTGGGTTCGGTGGATCGGTCATCGCGCTGGTTCCCACCGAACTCGTCGAAACGGTCATTTCCCAGGTGGCGGCCGATTTCGCCGATCGCGGATTCACCGCGCCGGTTCCGCGAATTGTCGCTCCCGCGGACGGGGCCCGCCGGGATCGGTGACCTGCCGAGCGGGCAGCGGCCTCAATTCTCCGGTCAGTGTCGATCTTCGGTCCAGCGCGCGCGGCCGGGCGCTCGGCACGCTGATCGGCACCATCGCGCTCGGCACGCTGATCGGCACCATCGCCGCGCCGACCAAGGTGCTGGTGTCCGGCGAGGGCGTTGCCCTGGCGTCAGTGGTGTTGGACACCGCGGCGGAATACGCACGGCGGCCGGGAGGTCGCGGAACGCGGCTTCCCCATCGGTGATCGCCGGGTGCTTCACACGATCGCTGCAGATAGCAGGAACCCGTCACATCTCGACCAACGGCCGATCATCGGGTCCAGTTGGCGATCCGTCGCCGCGGGAGCGGATGGCAGGAAGTCGATCGAGAACGAGCCCGCAATCAGATCGAGGTGCACCGTCACGTCCAGGAAACCCAGCCAGCAAAGATGAAGAGGAAACCACACCTTGAACACGCTCTCCTTCACGCAGAACAGCAGCGTGTCCCAACAAACGTCAGGCCGTTCTGCCCTGAGCGTGGGCAGCTGCAGAACCTCCGCAGGTGACGCGATCTGCGCCAGGACGCCAGGCGGGAGCGGGCGATTGGGCTCGGCGTCGATACCGATCCCGCGAAACTCGCTGCTGCGGGCGACCGCCGCGGCGCAATACCCGGCGCAATGAGTCATGCTGCCGACCACACCGGGTGGCCATTGCGGCGCGCCGTGATCACCCGGGAGCAGGGGAACGGCAGCCACCCCGATCTCAGCCAGCGCCTGCCGAGCGCAGCCGCGGACGGCGGCGAATTCGCGGCGCCGGGTGCCAACGGCACGGGCGACGACCGCGGCCTCCTGCGCGAACAGCTGGATGTCGGTGTCTCCGGGACCGATCCTCTCGCGAGCGGAAACACCCACAGGCAGCAATTCGTGGATCACCCTTCCTGCACCGCACGTCGTTCGGGAGTCGCTTCTCCACTCACCGCCGTCGTTGGCCGCAGCGCCTCGATCGCTCGCTCGAGGACAACCTCGAACGGCTGCGTCGTGCGGCCGCGGATCACCTCTTCGACCGCCGCGAACAGCCCCCAGATCACGGACTTTGCGACAACTCGGGCCTCCAGCGGTTCCCGCGGCGGTTGATGGTCCGGTGCCGCGAGCGCATCGGCGAGCCGGTCGACGGCCAGATCCATTCGAAGGTAGATGTTCGCCTTCACAGCCGGGACGTCGATGAAGTATCTGGCACGACGATTCGTCAGGTCGGCGTCCTGGTGGAAATGTTCCTCGCCGATCGTGGTCAGCGCGACCCTGGCTGCTTCATAGATGTCGTGCTCACGGAGCAGCTCCAGCGATGCCGTCATCAGCGGCTCCTCATACTCGTCCTGCACCAAAATCCCCTCTTTGGTGCCGAAATACCGGTACACCGACCTGGGCGACACCACGGCCCGCGCCGCGATCTCCTCGATCGTCACCTGGTCGAAACCACGCCGGTCGAAAAGGTCGAGTGCGGCTTCCTGGATCTCCCGCATCGCGGCGAGTCTCTTCTTCTCCCTGAGGTCTCCGACAGGCTGCTCGACCGATATCGCTCTGCCCACGTTTTCCTCCTCGCCGGACCTGCTGCTCTCCCGATGGTACGGGTACAGTCACTGCCATGGGACAGTCACTGTCTGAATGGTTCATCGGCGATCGCCCGGCCATCCAGGCGACGGGCCTGGTGAAACGCTTCGGCTCCGTCACCGCGCTTGACGGACTGGACCTGGAGGTGGGCCATCAGGAGGTCCACGGCTTTCTCGGCCCCAACGGTGCCGGCAAGTCGACCACCATTCGCGCGGTACTCGGGCAGCTCCGCCTGGACTCCGGCAGCGTGCGAGTGTTCGGGCTGGACGCCTGGAGTCAGGCCGTCACCGTGCATCGCCAGCTCGCATACGTTCCGGGCGACGTCGCCCTCTGGCCGTCGCTCACCGGTGGCGAGTGCATCGACCTGCTGGGCGCGTTGCAGGGCCAGCAGGACCGTCGACGGCGCGACGAGCTCGTCGGGCGCTTCGACCTGGATCCGACGAAGCGAACACGGACCTACTCCAAGGGCAACCGACAGAAGGTCGCGCTCATTGCCGCGCTGGCGACGGACGCCGAGTTGCTCATCTTGGACGAGCCGACCTCGGGACTGGACCCCTTGATGGAGTCGCAATTTCAGGCATGCATCCGTGAGGCAACAGCGCAAGGCCGCACGGTCCTGCTGTCCAGCCACATCCTGGGTGAGGTGGAGGCGCTCTGCGATCGGGTCAGCATCGTGCGGCGCGGTCGCGTGGTGCGGACCGGCACCTTGGCGGAACTACGGGAGCAGACGTTGACGTCGATTTCCTTCCTGACACGCGAACCGGTCGGTACTGCCCTGGCCATGCCGGGCGTCACCGTGGTCAGCGAAAGGGCCGCGCCGGAGGGCATCCGAACCGAGGCCAGGGCAACTGCAGCCGCGCTGGTTGATGCGGTCGCTGTGGTGACCCGGCTGAACCCGTCGACGCTCACCGTCCAGCCGCCAAGCCTGGACGAGGTCTTCCTTGACCTGTACCGCGACGACATCGTGCCGGCACAAGCGGCGGTCCGGCCGTGACCTCGGTCATGGCGACGCGCCGGACGCGGCATCGTCAACCATCGGATCATCCCTGGCATGGCACGGCCAAGATGCTCCGGATCGCTGTGCGGACAGGCTATCTCGGGCTGGCCATGTGGCCGCTGATGATGGCCGCCCTGGTCTGGTTCACGGCCGACGGGGTCAAGGGGCTGTATCCCGACGATGCCAGCCGGCTGGTCTACCAGGCGACGGTGGGCGCATCGCCCGCGTCGATGGCGTTCAACGGTCGTGGATACAACCTCGACACCTTGGGCGGTATCACGGCCTACGAGGTGGGCTTCTTCGGGTTGTTGCTGCTCCCGATCGTCGCGGCCCACCTGGCGATCCGACACACCCGGGCCCAGGAAGATGCCGGACGCGTCGACCTGGTGACGGCAGCGTCGATCGGGCGGCTGGCACCGCTGCTGGGAGCCATGTTGGCCGCCACCGGAGCGCTGCTGGCGACCGGGCTGATCACTGCCGCGCTGCTGGTCTCGACCGGTCTGTCGGTGACCGGTTCCAGCTACTACGCGCTGGCGCTGGTACTGCACATGCTGGTCTTCGCCGGCGTGGGTCTGCTGGCGGGCCAGCTGGCGCAGACCGCGCGCGGCGGTTACGCGTTGACGTTCGCGGTGATCGGGTCCTGCTATGTGGTGCGGGCCATCATCGATGGACGCGGCTGGCCCGTCACCTGGCTCACGCCGATGGGTTGGCTGGCGGAGGTTCGGGCATTCGGTGACGTCCAGCTGTGGCCGTACATCGCCTTTGCGGTGCTGTTTCTGGCGCTCTTCGCGGCCGCGCTCACCGCTTGCTGGATGCGTGACCTGGACGCCGGCCTGGTGGCTCCGCGACCGGGGCCGGCGGATGGATCCGCGAGGCTGCGCGGACCGCTCGGCCTGCTGTGGCGGATCACCCGTGGCATGGTGTACGGCTGGAGCGCCGGAGCGGCGGCCTGGGGGTTCGCGCTCGGCCTGCTCTCCGAGGAGACCGGCAAGCTGCTGGGCAGTAATCCCGGCTTGGCTCAGGCATTCGGCGGCTCGACCACCAAGCCGCAGGAACTGATGACGTCGGTCGCGGGCGTGGTGGTGGCGTTGTTGGCCTGTGCCGTGGCCTTGCAGGGTCTGGTCCGGCTGGCCGCCGAGGAATCGTCCGGGAGGCTGGGTCTGGTGTTGGCAAGCAGGTATGGCAGGAGCCGTTGGTGGCTGAGCTCGATGGGTTTGCTCGCGGTCGAGGTGCTTGCAGTGCTGTTCGCCGGCGGGCTCGGCTACGGCCTCGGCGCGGCATTGACGACGGGCCGGGCCGACCAGATCCAGGCCGGCCTGTCCGCCGCACTCGCCTACTACCCGGCCACCCTGCTGGTGGCGATGATCGGTGGCGCGCTGCTGGCCGTGTCGAGCCTGTTGGTGATCCTGGCCTGGGTGCTCGTCCTGTGGGCGGCGATCGTCGCCATGCTCGCCGACACCCTGCAACTGCCGGGCTGGCTGCGGAACCTGTCGCCGCTGCAGCACACCGGCCGGGTGCCGGTTGCGGATCTGAACATCACCGCAGTGGTGGTGATGTGCCTGCTGACCGTGCTGTTGCTGGCATTCTCGACCGTCTGGCTATGCCGACGCGACCTCGCCGCCGGTTGATGCGGCGGTCGGCCGGACAGTGTTCCGCTCGGACCGGAACCGGGTCAGCATCACCTGGATGAGCTGCTCGCCGACGGGCCTTGACCACGGGTAGAAATGGCCGCCGGAGAAGATCCGAATCACCACCGGCCGGGTCGAGCAGTCCTGCCACGCCCCCAGCCCGGCCGCATCGACCATCGGGTCAACGGAACCACCGAACACAGTGATCGGGCAGTGCAATGGGCCCCCGTCGCGCACGTTGAATGTGGTCGCTCGAGGAAAGCCAGGGCGGGTCGGCTCGGCTGAATCGCGGACCATCAACGCGGGAACAGGCAGTCGGCAAAACGCTTGTCCCGCACCACAAGCGGGTTTGGCAACCCTGCACGGGCGGCCCCGCCCGGGAAACCACGCGCCTGTCGAGGTTGACATCGTCGAAGGCGGCCGGGGACGGGCAGGAAACGCGCACGGTGCTGACCTGTGAGTGGGGGCACGCTCCGTCACCGGTTTCGCGGCAACAGGATGGTCTGCGTTCGGAACATCTTGGGACCGCAGGAAAACCCGTCGAGACTGTCGGTGGCCACACGTAGCCTGGCCACGCCATGTCGATCAGCGTTCACACCACCACGTCATCCCCCGCCGTCGAGTCGCCACCGGGCCAGGCTCCGCCGGCGGTCCCTGCGCGCCTGCCGGCCACCCGGTCGCTGGCGAGGCTTCTGCCGTACGCCAGACCGGCGCTACCCGCGCTGATCGGCAGCGCCGTGGCGGCGACCCTGGCCACGATGTGCGGATTGGCCTTCCCCTTGGTCATCCAGCAGATCATCGACGGTCCGGTGGCCTCGCGCGACCTGGCCGCACTGTGGCCGCCGGCCGTCCTGCTGCTCGTCCTCGGAGTGGCCGAATCCGCGCTGTTCTGGGTGCGCCGCATGCTGTCCGCCCGGCCGACCATGCGGGTCGAGGCAGCGATGCGGGCCGACCTGTACGACCGCCTGCAGAAGCTGCCGGTGTCCTTTCACGATCGGTGGTCCGCCGGACAGCTGATGTCAAGGGCGGTCTCCGACCTGTCCACCATCCGCCGGTTCCTC
>DASQFG010000176.1:0-5213 GCA_035633315.1 Nakamurella sp.
CGGGTGGTGAGCAGGAACGCGGTGTGCCCGATCATCCGATGCTCCGGGCGGACCGCCAGCCCGACCAGATGCCAGGGTCGGTGCAGTGACTCCCACGCCGACGGCTCGGTGAAGCCGCCATGGTGCCGCATTTCCTCGGCGACCCTGGACAACTGAGTGGTGGTGGCCACGTACACGGTGAGCACCCCGCCGGGCACCAGGTTGTCCGCGATGGTCTCGAGCGCCGTCCAGGGCTCGAGCATGTCCAGCACGGCCCTGTCCACCTGGCCGGAATGCTCGAGCAGATCACCGACAGTGAGTGACCAGTTCGGCGGCGTGCTGCCGAAGAACCGCTGCACGTTGCGCACGGCGTGGTCGGCGTGGTCCTGGCGGATCTCGTAGGAGATCACCGAGCCGGTGGCCCCGACCGCCCGCAGCAGTGAGCAGGTCAACGCACCCGAACCGGCGCCGGCCTCGAGAACCGTTGCGCCCGGATAGATGTCGCCCCAATGCACGATCTGCGCGGCATCCTTGGGATAGATCACCGCGGCGCCCCGCGGCATGGACAGCACATAGTCCGTGAGCAGCGGGCGCAGCGCCAGGTACGACGTGCCGCCGGCCGAGACGATCACGCTGCCGTCGGGTTGGCCGATCAGTTCGTCGTGGGCGAGCGCCCCGCGGTGGGTGTGATAGGTGCCGCCGGACTCCAGCACGACGGTGTACTTGCGGCCCTTGGAGTCGGTCAGCTGCACCCGGTCCCCCGGCCCGAACTCGCCGCTCACCGGGCGCTCCTGGGCGGGGGGCGGACTCCGTTGACGGCGGAACTCTCCCGGCCGCGTCGCCCCGATCGAACCGGTTCCAGTGCGCCGGTGATGTCCTCCCGCCGGATCACCCCCCTCGGTGAACCCGCGTCATCCACCAGCAGGAAGTCGACCGCAGTGGTGGTCCGGAGCCGCTCCACGACGTCGGCCGGATCGTCATCGGCGAGGATGATCGAGTCCGCGGCCACCGGCCGCGCGACCAACGACGCGGGCGCCTGCGGGCGATGTCTCGCCAGTTCTCGTGCCGCCGGCACGTCCAGCAGGCCACGGGCGATGCCGCCCCCTTCGGTCAAGATGACTCCATGGTTCGCGGCGGACTCCAGGGCCAGCCAGACGGGGGATTCAGCCGGTAACCGCACCACGGGACGGGCCAGGGAGGCCAGCGGAACACCGGCGGGCCAGCGGGTCCGCTCCCGCGGCGTCCGCTCCTGGGCGGCCCCGACCGCGACGAACACCGCCATGACGACCCCGATACACGCCGGCAGCGCCCCGGCGATTCCGCTGGTGACCACCAGCAGCACCGACCAGACCACCAGCGCGACGGCGACCAGATACCCGCAGACGACGGCGACAGCCGTGCCGGCCCGACGGTCGTCGAAGGCCTTCCATACCGCGGCCCGCAGCACCCGACCGCCGTCCATCGGCAGCGCGGGGAGCAGGTTGAACACCGCCACGACCGCATTGGACAGGGCCAGCAGAATGAGCACCAGCCAGCTCACCGTGCTCACGGTGACGCCGCGTACCGCCAGCCAGAACACCCCCGCCAGGAGGGCGCTGACCGCCGGACCGGCCGCCGCGATGACCGCCTCGTCGCGCGGGGTCTTCGGGGCTCTGGTGAGTTCTGAAACGCCGCTGAGCAGGTAGAGCCGGACCCCGGACACCGGAATTCCGATCAGCCGCGCCGCCAGGCAGTGACCCAGTTCGTGTGCCAGCACGCTGGCGCCCAGCAGCACACCGAGGACGACGGATACCGCGACCGCCGTCCCCACGCCCGTGCCGGGGACCACCTGGGTGATCACCGGGACACCGAAGGCGGCGATCACCACGACCGAGAGCACCCAGGAGGGTGTGACGATGATCGGTACGCCGCCGATCGACCCGAGGGTGACCCCCGCCGAGCTGCTGAACCGCCGCTGCGACGACCGCTCGGATTTCGGGGTCGGCCGCCCGCGGCGTGGCTCGGGTCGTGGGTCTGGCGGCACCCCCGAAGGGTAGTGGTACGGCGGTGACCCGACGTCCGGCTCGAAGGCCGGCTCCGATGTTCCGCTCCGCGATATCCGGCACGCCATGGCGCGCGACCGTGATTGTCGGGGGTCTGACCTACCGTGAGCCGGGTGAGCATGACGACCGCATCGCATCCGCGATGTGAAGTGATCGGGGGTGACGTGATCGGGTGTGTAGTGATCGGGGGTGACGTGACCGAGGGTGGCCTGCCCGGCGCGGCGCCGGCGGTCGACGGCGTCGCGGCTGCATTGCCCGAGGACTGTTCCGGCAGTTCCGAGACTGCCGGCGACGAATCGGACCCTCCTCGGGTCCGCCGGCCGCTGGCACTGTCGCCGTCACGAGCGACCGACTTCAAGACCTGCCCGCTGCTCTACCGGTATCGCGCGGTCGACCGGCTGCCGGAAGCGCCCAGCGCGCCAGCAGTACGCGGCACACTCGTGCACAGCACGCTGGAGCGGATGTTCGGCCGGCCGGCCGAGGCACGCACGCCGGATCTCACCGTCGCGGACGTCGAGCCGCTGTGGGAACAGATGGCCACCGAGTACCCGCAGCTGGCAGAGCTGATCCCGGCAAAGGATCTACCTGGCTGGCTGACCTCTGCTCGGGACCTGGTCCGGACGTACTTCTCGCTGGAAGACCCGCGCAGGTTCACCCCCGAGGCATGCGAGCTCGCCATCGAGATCGAAGTGCGCGACGGGGTACCGCTGAGGGGTTTCGTCGACCGGCTCGATCGTGCCGCGACCGGCCAGCTACGGGTGGTCGACTACAAGACCGGCCGCTCCCCCGGCCCCGATTTCGAGGCCAAGGCGCTCTATCAGCTGAAGTTCTACGCGCTGATGATCTTCCGGATGCGGGGCGTCATTCCCGCGCAGCTGAAGTTGATCTACCTGGCCGACGCGTTGTCGTTGACGTACAGCCCCTCCGAGGAGGAGTTGGTGGCGTTCGAAGCGGGCGTCGCCGCGCTGTGGGAAGCGATCGTCAGGGCTCGGCGTACCGGTGACTTCCCGCCCCGGCAGAGCCGGGTGTGCGAGTGGTGTTCCTATCAGGCGTTCTGCCCCGAGTTCGGCGGCACCTCGCCGCCCTACCCGGGCGTGCCGGAGCGCGAGCATGCCGAAGCCGGCGCCGCAGTCGGGTCGGACTCGGTGACGGAAGCGGCCGACGAGGGTGCCGTGCCTCCCCCGGGGAAGGTGGCTGACGGCCGGTGACCGGGGACGTCGGTTCACAGCCGGCAGGACCGGATGTCGGAGGCCAGGATCGCCTTGGCCCCGAGCTCGGACAACGCATCCATCACCGGGTTCACCTCGTTGCGGCGGACCATCGCCCGCACCGCCACCCACTGCGGGTCGGCGAGCGGCGCCACGGTCGGCGATTCAAGGCCCGGGGTGATCGAGGTTGCGCGCTGCAGCAGCGCGGCCGGGCAGTCGTAGTCGAGCATCAGGTACTGCTGGGCGATCACCACGCCCTGCAACCGGCTGCTCAGTTGTTTCGCCGACGCGGAGATGTTGTTGCCGGACCGGCTGATCAGCACTGCCTCGGATTGGCAGATCACGTCGCCGAATGCGGCCAGACCGTGCTGGCGCAGCGAGCGACCGGATTCGACGACGTCGGCGATCGCGTCGGCCACTCCGAGCTGCACGGAGATCTCGACGGCGCCGTCCAAGCGGATCACGGTGGCGGCGATGCCGTGGTCGGCCAGGTCGGCGCGCACCAGGTTCGGATAGGAGGTGGCCACCCGCTTGCCCGCCAGGTCGGCGACATGCCAGTCGTCATCGGCCGGTGCCGCGTAGCGGAACGTGGAGTAGCCGAACCCCAGACCGATGATCTCTTCCACCGGTGCGCCGGAGTCGGCCGCAAGGTCACGGCCGGTGATCCCGAGGTCGAGCTCACCGGATCCGACGTAGACCGCAATGTCCTTGGGGCGCAAGAAGAAGAACTCGACGTCGTTGGCCACGTCGACCACCGTGAGGTCCCGCGACTCGTGCCGTTGGCGATAGCCGGCCTCCCGCAGCATCTCGGCGGCGGGCTCGCTGAGCGTGCCCTTGTTCGGCACGGCAACTCTCAACATCGGGACTTTCTCCTTGAGGTGGATGGCGATGGAGCAGGACCTGCGGCGCCGGAACCCGTTCGGGCGTCACCCGGCGATGGGCAGGCACATCGAGAGGCGCGGACCCAGGGCGGGAAATCGACAGGCCCATCCGGGGCACTACGTCGCCTTCAATGTCGCTAGTGGCGTCGATTCGGGTGTCGCCAGAGGTTGTCGCTACAGATGTCGATAGACCTGCTCCAGGGTGATGCCGCGGCCGATCATGATCACCTGCGCGCGGTAGAGCAGCTGGGAGATCTCCAGCGCGAGCGCGTCGTCCCCCTCGTGTTCCGCGGCGAGCCACACCTCGCCGGCCTCCTCCAGGAGCTTCTTGCCCTGGGCGTGCACGCCGGCGTCCAGCGCCTGCACCGTCCCCGAACCGGCCGGTCGGGTGCTTGCTCGCTCGGCGAGCTCGTCGTACAGGGAGTCGAACGTCTTCACGGGCGGCAATTCTCCCAGACGGGCGCGGGACCCCGAACCAGCGTGTGGTGCGGGCGCTCCCACTCGATGTTGTGCAGGGCTCCCCAATGTCCGGTCCGGAACGAACCCGCGAACGGCCCAGGCCAGGGCGGACACCGGAGTGCTTCCGCCAGGGCGCCGCGGCAGCATCCCGCTCAGTTGTTCACGGAGCGCGTACCGACGGCCCGCCGGCAGCGCGCTGCAGTAGCCCGGCGCCGGGACCTGGCCGCCGACGAACGGCTGCCTCAAGGCGTCAAGGTCGGTGAATACCGTCGGGACCTCCAGCGGTGACCTGCACGTCGAGCAGTCCAGCCGAGACGAACAGCGCGCGGCGGTTCGGGCCGGCAGAGCGGGAGGCGGCGAGCCTCATCGAGCTCGACCGCGGTCTGGTCGAGGGTCATCGCGGCGTCCCAGAACGTCCGGATCGGCGGCATCCCGTCGGCCCAATCCCCAAATGAAGGTGACCACGGTGCGGGTCAGCGGTGGAGGCCGACGTGGTCGACCCGCCTGCCGGACACTGCCTTGGCCGGACACTGCCTTGGCCGGACCGGGTCGGGGCGAATGGGATCTAGGATCCCACGTCGGCCGCAAACACTGAGCACGATGATCACCAACGCGCAGCGGCCTGCGGGTCGCGACGCGTCGCC
>DASQFG010000177.1:0-9697 GCA_035633315.1 Nakamurella sp.
GCAGTAATGACAGCGGTCGCGGCACAACCTGGTGAGCGGGATGAACACCTTGCGGGAGTAGGTGACGACCCCGGGGCGGCCGGCCGTGGCCAATCCGGCGTCACGGACCCGGGCGGCGCTGGCGCAGAGATCGACGAGTTCGTCGCCCGTGGCCTGCAGCAGCACACCGGCCTCGGTGACGTCCAGCGCGGCCCCGTCGCGGGCTCGCCGCAGCGCCCGGCGCACCGACGACGAGGTGGGCCGGTCGACTGACCTGTCGGACATGTGGCTCCCGATGGTGGAGGTGTTGATCACGCGCTCGCCACGGTGAAC
This sequence comes from Nakamurella sp., assembly GCA_035633315.1. GTDB lineage: Bacteria > Actinomycetota > Actinomycetes > Mycobacteriales > Nakamurellaceae > Nakamurella. The sequence continues at coordinate 313 of DASQFG010000177.1, forward strand.
GTTGCCCAGCTTGGTGCACGTCGGCCACCGCGGCGTGGCCGTCCGCATCAGGGTAGGCGTTGATCACACCGGCACCGATGGGGGTCAGCGGGCCGGGCTGTCAGCGGGCCGGGCTGTCAGCGGCACGACTCAGCGACCAAGGGGCCGGAGTCGGGGTCAGTGATCGGGAGCCACAGATCGGGAGCCAGAAATCGGGAGCCAGAGATCGGGTCAGTGGAACTGGGGAATGATCAGGTACAGGCCGTAGACGGCGATCAGCCCCGCCGCCGAGATGCAGGCGTACCCGGCGACCAGCGTCAGCGACCAAACGGAGGCGCCCCCACGGGACCGCTGATGTGCCGTCACCGCGGCGACTCCCAGCGAGAACAGCCCGACGATGGACACGGCCGCGACGACCGTGGCCACCGCCACCAGCGCGAGCGCACCCCAGTTGATCGTCATTGCAGTCCTCCCGAGGCTGCCGGACCGGGAATCGTGTCATCCGCGGCCTCGCGGGCCCTGGGGCCGATGATCAGCGGCGTGACGACCGTCGGCGCCGTCGCGCCGGCGGCCGGTCCGGTCGAGGTGATCACCGCCGATGCACCGGTGGTGGGCGGCGTCGCCGTCACGACCGGGGTGGTGGCCGCCGCCGTGCCGCTCAGCGTGATGGTCTGGTGGGTTGCCACGCCCGCTGCCACCGGGGATTCCTGCATCGACGAGGTCGAGGTACGGCCGAAGCTGACCGTCACGTCCGGCGAGTCGTTGACGTTCACGTGAGTGACCGGAGTGCGCCGGGAGATCGTGTAGATCGCGCCGGACCCGGCGAGAAGGGCGACCAGCACGATCAGGATGCCCACCGGCCCCGTCAACGCGACGGCCGCGGCAATCGCACCGAACAACGCGGCGGCCGGCAGCGTCAGCAGCCAGCCATAAACCATCCGGCGGGCCTTGCCCCAGCGGACGGTGGCGAGCTTGCGGCCGGCCCCCGTCCCGATGACCGAACCGGAACACACCTGCGTGGTGGAGAGCCCGAAGCCCATGTGGGCCGACGCCAGAATGGCCGCCGCCGACGTTGTCTCCGCGGCGAAACCCTGTGGCGAGCGCAGGTCGACCAGACCCTTGCCCATGGTGCGCATGATCCGCCAACCGCCCGAGTAGGTGCCCAGGCCGATGGCCAGGCCGGCTGTCGCGATCACCCAGGTCTGCGGACCGGTGCCGGCGTCCTGGTATCCGGCCGTGATCAACACCAGGGTGATGACGCCCATGGTCTTCTGCCCGTCCGAGGTCCCGTGCGCCAGCGCGACCATCGATGCCGACACCGACTGTCCGCGGCGGAACCACCCTGCGGCGGGGCCCTCGTCGGCATTGCTGAACCAGCGGTACACCAGGAACGTTGCCAACCCTGCCGCCAGCCCCGCGATCACCGGCGCCATCACCGCCGGCAGCAGGATCTTCGAAACGACCACCGAGAAATTCACGCCGGACGCGCCAGCACCGATCAGCACGGCGCCGATCAGCCCGCCGAACAGGGCATGCGACGAACTGGAGGGCAGCCCGAACAGCCAGGTCGCCAGGTTCCACAGGATCGCGGCGACCAGCCCGGCGAAGATCATCGTCGGCGTCACCAGCGCGTCGTTGACGATGCCACCGGAAATGGTCTTGGCGACCTCGGTGGAGAGGAAGGCACCGGCGACGTTCAGGATCGCAGCGATCAAGACCGCAGTTCTCGGGCGCAACGCGCCAGTGGCGACCGACGTTCCCATCGCGTTAGCGCTGTCGTGGAACCCGTTGGTGAAGTCGAAGAACAGCGCCGTGACGATGACCACCGCCACGATGAAGAACGTGCTCGTCATGGCCTGACCGCACCTGCCTCGGAGTGACCCGCCGACGACGTCCAGAGCGTCATGTTCGTTTCTCCTGTGCGGTCGGGCGGATGGGGTCGGTCAAGGGATCCCCTCCTCCAGATTGCGGGCAATTCGATCCGGGCGACCAGGGTCCTCCGTCCCTGGATCACCGAACGGTAGCGGATCAAGGCGACGCGCGGTAACCGATCCTATAAATCTCATCCTTCCCGGACCAGGTTCCGGCACCTCGGGGCCCCGTCCCGGTTTGCGGTGCAGGTGCGGGCATCGCGGACCCCGATTCGGGGCGATGCCCCTTGGCAGAGCAGCGATCTGCTGTGACGCTGGCCGATGCCCGCTACCGTCCGGGAGGCCGCCTGCAACGACGCCGCCCGGTGCGATGCGGTCTGTCGTGCCCCGACGTCACGACCACGTTCGGTGACCGTGCGTAGTCGACGCCGGCCCGGTCGCCGGAGGCTTACCCGGAGGCGGTCTCGCTGGATCCCGCCGCGACCGCCGACGACGTGCTGTCGCTGGTTGGCCGGGTTTGCGGCTGCGGACGGCAATCGGGAGGCTTTCGTCGATGCCCGGCTCGGGATGCATGAACTCCGGTGCTGGCGGCGATCGACAACGCTGTCGTGCTCGCCGGGGTGGTGCTGAACCGCAGCGGGCCGGTGATCGGAGTGTCCAGCCTGTTCACTAGCCTGCCGGTCGCGCCGCGCACTCTGATCTGAGGAAGCCATCTGGAACGACGTGGTGGTCGTCGCCGCCAAGCTCTTTCCGGGCGCGCCGCTGGTCGGCTGCGAGGCGGGGGAGGACTTGCGGCCGGCGATCGAGGCGGGTTTCCGGACCGTCGGCCCGCTGCGGGTCTGGATCACAGAGCTGACCCGATACCCGCCCGCCGGATGTCCATCCGCCGGCGTAGCGTGCTCCGGCGTGAGCGACCTGCCGACCTTGCTGCACCAAGCGGCGGACGCCGCCGCCGACTTCCACGCGACCCTGCCCCATCGGCCCGTCGCGCGCGTGGTGGATCCCGCCACCCTGCGAGCCGGCTTCGGCGGCCCGCTGCCGTCGGCGGCCACACCGCCCGAACAGGTGCTGCGGGAACTGATCCAGGCCGCCGAACCGGGGTTGGTGGCATCGGCCGGGCCACGGTTTTTCGGCTTCGTGGTCGGTGGATCGGTGCCCGCAGCAGCAGCCGCCGACATGCTGGCCGTGGGGTGGGACCAGGTCGCGTTCAATGCGGTGACCTCGCCGGCCGCCGCTGCCGCGGAGGCCGTCGCCGGCGGCTGGCTGAAGGACCTTCTCGGGCTGCCGACTACCGCGTCCGTCGGGTTCGTCACGGGCGCGCAGGCGGCGAACACCGTGGGGCTGGCCGTCGGACGTCATCGGGTACTGGCCGACGCGGGGTGGGACGTCGAGCGGGACGGGTTGTCCGGCGCGCCTCGGGTCCGGGTGGTGGCCGGCGCCGAGCGGCACGCCACCATCGATCGCTCGCTGCGGTTGCTCGGGTTCGGCAGCGCCATCGTCGAACCGATCGCCACCGGCGCAAGCGGCGCCATCGACGTCGCGGATCTCGCCCGGGTGCTGGACGACGGACCAGCCGCGCCGACGATCGTCTGCCTGCAGGCCGGCAACGTCAACACCGGGGCCTGCGACGCTCTGCGGCCGGCCATCGCACTCGCCCGGGCCCGCGGCGGCTGGGTGCACGTGGACGGCGCCTTCGGGCTGTGGGCCGCTGCCAGCCCGACCACCCTGCCCCTGGTTGACGGGCTGGAACTCGCCGACTCCTGGGCGTGCGACGGGCACAAATGGCTGAACGTGCCCTACGACTCGGGTTTCGTGTTCTGTGCCGATCCGCAGGCGCACGTCGCGGCCGCGTCGTACACCGCCGCCTACCTGGAGGGCTCCGGCGCCGCCGCGGCGGCGGCCGATTTCGTGTTGGAATCCTCCCGCCGCGCAAGAGGTTTCGCTGTTTGGGCCGCGCTGCGTGAGCTGGGGAGGGATGGCGTCGCGGAGCTGGTCGACCGCTGCTGCCGGCTGGCCCGCCGGTTCGCCGAGAGCCTGGCGGCCGCCGGGGCCGAGATCGTCAATGACGTCGTGCTCAACCAGGTGCTGGTCAGTTTCGGTGACGACGACCGCAACGACGCCATTGTCGCCGGAGTGCAGCGGGAAGGCACCTGCTGGCTTGGCGGAACCACCTGGCGCGGCCGCCGGCTGATCCGAGTGTCGGTCTCCAACTACTCCACCACCGACGAGGACGTCGACCTTTCGGTCGCGGCCATCCTGCGGGTCGCGGCCGGGGTGTGACGGTTCGCCGCCGATCGCGGTGCTGGCACAGTGGCTTCCCGTGACCCCGGATCTCCCGTGACCCCGGATCTCCCGTGACGGTGCCACCGCGGCTGAACGCCGAGATCCTCCGGCTGGCCGTTCCCGCGCTGGGAGCGCTGCTGGCCGAGCCGACCTTCCTGCTGGTGGATGCGGCCATCGTCGGTCACCTCGGCACCGCCCAGCTGGCGGGCGTCGGTATCGCGTCCGTCATCCTCGGCACGCTGGTGGGGCTGTCCGTCTTCCTGGCCTACGGCACCACGGCGCAGGTCGCTCGCTCCCTTGGCGCCGGGGATACCGCGCGGGCGCTCAGTTTCGGCGTCGCCGGCCTGTACCTGGCGCTGATCATCGGGACCGCGGTGCTGCTGGTCGGCTGGCCGTTGGCCCCGCACCTGGTCGGCTGGTTCGGCGGCGGCCCCGCCGAGACCGGTTTCGGCGTCACCTTTCTGCGCTGGTCGTTGCTCGGCATGCCGGCCATGCTGGCGGTGCTGGCCACCACCGGCGTGCTCCGCGGGCTGCAGGACACCCGCACTCCGCTGCTGGTCGCCGTGGTCGGCGCGATCGTCAACATCGGGCTGAACCTGTTGCTGGTCAACGTGTTCAAGCTGGGCGTGGCCGGATCGGCGATCGGCACGGTGATCTCCCAGACCGGGATGGCGCTGGCGCTGTTGACCGTGGTGGTCCGGGCCGCACGGCGCGACGGCGCCCCCCTGGCGCCGCACGCCGGGCACATCCGCGGCGCCGGCCGGACCGGTCTGCCGCTGTTCTTCCGGACCCTGACGCTGCGCGCCGCGATCATCCTGACCACCGTCGTGGCGACCCGGCAGGGAGTGGTCGAACTGGCGGCGAACCAGGTCGTCACCTCGATCTGGAACTTCCTGGCGCTGGGCCTGGACGCGCTGGCCATCGCCGCGCAGGCGCTGACCGGAAAAGCGCTGGGTGCGGGTGATCGCCCCGCGGCCCGCGCAGTGACCCGCGCCGTGCTCGGTTGGGGGGTGTGGGCGGGTGTCGGGATCGGAGTGGTCGTGCTGGTGATCCACGCAGTCGCTGGTTCGGCGTTCTCGCCCGATCCCGAAGTACGGGCCGCGGTTGGCGCCACGCTGATCGTGCTGGCCGCGTCCCAACCCATCGCCGGGTTCGTCTTCGTGCTCGACGGAGTTCTCATCGGGGCCGGTGACGGCGTGTACCTGGCCTGGGCGGGGGTGATCACCCTGCTGGCCTACCTGCCCGCCGCGATCGCGGTGGCGCTGTGGGCTCCCGGCGGCGCGGCGGGTCTGGTCTGGTTGTGGATCGCGTTCTCCGGCGTCTTCATGGGCGCGCGGGCCCTCACCCTCGGGCTTCGCTACCGGGGCGACCGCTGGCTGGTGACGGGCGCCACCCGGTGAGTCCGGACGTTGGGGCTGGGCATTGGGAGTGCGCGCGCCTCTTGCCGTCCGGCGCACGGGGTGCTCGACTGGGCAGATGGACTTGCTGACCGCGCACGGGAAAGCCCTGCAGGAGTTCGACCGCCGGGTCCAGGTGATCGCGGACGAACAATGGGACAACCCGACCCCCGACACCGACTGGTCGGTCCACGACCTGCTGGAACACCTGGTGGGTGAACAGCTCTGGGTGCCGCCGCTATTGGCCGGTGCCACCATCGAGGAGGTCGGGAACCGGTTCGACGGCGACAACCTCGGCGACGACCCGAGAGCAGCCTGGTCTTCCTCGGCAGCGGCCGCCCGTCAGGCGTGGCTGGAGCCGGGAGCGACCGGCCGGACCGTGCACCTGTCGTTCGGTGACACGTCGGCGACGGAGTACGGCTGGCAGATGACGATGGACCTGGCGGTGCACGCCTGGGACCTGGCCCGCGGCATCGGGGCGGACGATACGCTGCCGCCGGACCTCTCCGAGGTGGTGCTGGGCATGGTGCGCCCGGAGATCCACCGCTGGGAGGGATCCGGTCTGTTCGCCCCGCCGAAGTCGGTGTCCGCCGATGCCGACGTGCAGACGCAATTGCTGGCCCTGCTCGGGCGACAACGGTGACCGGAGCGACTCGCTGCGAGAGAATCGGTCCCGACGGGAATTGATCGCGAGGCAGGACTGAACTCGACGACACGAGGAGGTGCTCGATGACGCGCGTGCTGGTGACCGGTGGCAGCGGCAAGCTGGGCCGGGCGGTGGTGACGGACCTGGCCGAGAATGGTTACCAGGTGGTCAATCTCGATCGAGTGCCGACTCCCGGCTCGTCGATTCCCTTCGTCCGGGTCGATCTCACCGACTACGGGCAGGTCGCCGCGGCACTGCAGTCCGTCGACGACAGGTACGACAGCGCGGACGCCGTGGTCCACCTGGCGGCCATTCCCGCTCCTGGCCTGACCACGAATGCAGCCACCTTCGACAACAACATCACCAGCACGTACCACGTGTTCGCGGCGGCGCGGGCGGCGCGGATCAAGACCGTGGTGTGGGCCTCGAGCGAGACGGTGCTGGGACTGGCGTTCGGCCCGGAAACGCCGCCGCCGTACATTCCCGTGGACGAGGAGTACCACCCACGGCCGAACTCCTCCTACTCGCTGGCGAAGACGCTCGAAGAGGAAATGGCAACGCAGTTCTGCCGCTGGGATCCGGAATTGTCGATGACCGGGCTGAGATTCTCCAATGTCATGCTCCCGGAGAACTACGAGGCCTTTCCCGGCTTCGACGCCGATCCTGCCGCCCGCATGTGGAACCTCTGGGGGTACATCGACGCGCGGGACGGCGCGCAGGCGGTTCGCCTGGCGCTCGCCGCCTCCCGACCGGGCGTGGACGTGTTCATCATCGCCGCCGCGGACACGGTGATGAGCCGGTCGAGCACAGCGCTTGCCGCGCAGGTCTTTCCGGATGTCGAGGTGCGAAAATCGCTGGGTGAGCGCGAGACGATGCTGAGCATCGACAAGGCCCGCCGGGTGCTGGGGTACCAGCCGCAGCACAGCTGGCGTGATCATGTATCCGGCAGCTGAGGCGGTTGCCCGACTGGGCTTCGGATGGCTCCGGCTGATCGAGTCGACCGGCGGGGCTACAGTTCGCCCATGAAGGCTGCCGTCCACACCAGGTACGGTCCGCCGTCGGTGGTCCGGATCCTGGACGTGGACACACCGGTGGCTGGGCCCGATCAGGTGCTGATCATGGTTCACGCAACGACGGTGAACCGAACGGATTGCGCCTACCGGGCGGGTAGACCCGCTCCTCTCCGATTGGTCTACGGGCCGGTCAAGCCGAAAGCGACGATCCTCGGCAACGAATTCGCCGGGGAGGTGGCGGCCGTCGGCGGCGGTGTCTCTCGATTCGCGGTCGGCGACAGGGTGTTCGGCTACAACGAAGGCCGCTTCGGGGCCCATGCCGAGTACCTGGTGATGCGCCAGGACGGTCCGCTGGCCACCATCCCGGCGGACGTGGGCTACGAGCAGGCCGCGCCCAGCATCGAGGGATCGCACTACGCCCTTTCGCTGATCCGGGCCGCGAAAGTCCGCTCTGGGCAGGATGTTCTGGTGAACGGCGCGACGAGCGGGATCGGCTCGGCCGCGGTTCAGTTGGCCAGGGGGCTCGGGGCAACGGTGACCGGCGTGTGCGGCGCCGAACACCTCGAGTTGGTCCGGGGCCTCGGTGCCGATCGGGTGATCGACTACACCAGTGCGGACTTCACCAAGGACGGGCGCACCTACGACGTGGTGATCGACGCGGTCGGCAAGAGCTCGTTCGGGGTCTGCAAGCCCGTGTTGCGCGATCGCGGAATGTACCTCTCCTCGGAATTGGGACCTTGGTCGCAGAACCCTCTGCTCGCGCTCGTCACGCCGCTGCTGCGAGGCAAGAAGGTCCTGTTTCCCATTCCTCGGCAAAGCCAGGAGATGGTGGAGTATTTCAAGGGTCTGATCGAGGCCGGCACGTTCAGGCCGGTCATTGATCGGCAATATCCCTTGGACGAGATCGTCGAGGCCTACCGCTACGTCGACAGCGGGCAGAAGATCGGCAATGTGGTGATCGGCGTCGGGCACTGAGGTGGCACTGAGGGTGGCGTACGGCACCCGCCGCGCATCGCGCCGTCGCGCGCCCTGCTCCGCGACCGGGCGTCGCCCGGCCCGCTCGGAAGGCGTCAAAGAAATCTTCGGCTCGTGTTGATCTGGCGTCACGCCGTTCGACCTGTGGGTGCGAAGGTCGAACGGCGACCTTGCAGAACCTGAGGAGTAAGCGACGGCCAAGTACATGTTGATCATGCGTGCGACGGACGAGTCGTTCGCGAACTTCATGCAGACCGATTTCGCGGAGATTCTCGAGAATCGCGTCACGGGGAGAACTGGCGAATTCGCACCTGCTTCCCGCGGTCCGCGGCAGCCGGCGCGGCCGGCTCGGCCGGCTCGGCCGGCGCGACGAAGCGCGGACCGCGCTCCTGCGGGCCGCCCAGCCCTGCGGGAGCGCCGCCGAACGCGCGGTGCTCGGGCGCAAGGTCAACGAGCTCAGGCCGGACGTAAAGCACGGGCCGCAACGGGTCGATGGTGTCCGCCATTGAACGTGCCCATTGCCTTTCTCGCGACCGGTCCCTGCCTAATTCCGTTCCGCGACCTCTGCCGCGCCGCGTGTGACCACCGTTAGTTTCGCCAGTCGCCATAAACACAACGAAGCACTCGCCGCCCGATCCCCAACCATCCGCTGCCGCCAGCCGCGGGTCGCTGCGAGAGTTTCTTAGTCGGCCATTCATGGTGGTTGCGGGCAGGAATCATCGACCGCTCCTCCGCTGCACGATGCTCATGATCCAGTCGGGAACGTCTGCGCCCGTGTGTCTCTCGTCAGGAGTGACTGTCGTACCCCTGTTGTAGCGTTCTTGGTATGGGGGAATCCACGGACCAGTCGATCAAGCCGGCCACTCGAGCGGCCGAGTTGATCGACGACCTGGTGCTGCACTACCGGGAGTTGGCGAAGGCTCAGGCGCGGTGCGCGGCGTTGATGCTGGACTTCGCCGAGACCCGGTCAGCGTGTGATCGGCAGGACATCGCCGAGCGCGGGGCTTCCGGTCGGGCCGCCATGTACAGGCCCGGTGAATTCGCCGGCACCGAAATCAGCATGGCCATCCGGGAGTCGAAATTCTCCGTGCAGAATACAATGGTGGTCGCGCGCCGGTTGCGGGCGGATACCCCGGATGCGTGGGACGCCTGGCGGGCGGGTGACATCACCTACGACAAGGCCGAACGCATCAGCCGGACCCTGGGCAAGCTCGTCCGGGA
>DASQFG010000178.1:0-2149 GCA_035633315.1 Nakamurella sp.
GGGTCGTATCGGCGGTCATAGGCCAGCCCGGTGACTCGCCGGAGCCGCTCGGCGTCGAACGGGTAGCCCGGCGATCCGATCCGACGGAACATCGACTCGCTCAGCGCGATCGCCTCGTCCCTGTTCTTCGCGGGCTTGCGCGACAGCAGTGTGGCGACCACATCCAGCCGCGGATGCCCAACCCTGCGCGACCCCGTGCTGGACGACATCGACGTCAGGCTCCGCACCAACTCCGGGTGCCCCAAGGCCAGAGCCTGACTGATGCAGCCACCCATCGAGACACCGACCACGTGCACGCCGCCGACGTCGAGCTGCTCGACCAGACCTGCGGCGTCCTGCGCCATGTCCTCGATCAGATACGCGGGCCGCCTGCCGAGGAAGGCGCTCACCGGTTTCCCCGGCGCGGCCTGATCGAGGTGGGTGGACAGCCCGATGTCGCGGTTGTCGAAACGAAGGACGTAGTGGCCGCGGCCGGCAAGCAGCACGCAGAACTCGTCGTCCCAGGCGACCATCTGCCCGCCCAGCCCCATCACCAGCAGCACCGGGACGTCCGACGGTTCGCCGAACGTTTCGTAAGCGATGGTGATGCCGTTGCTGGGGACCGTCCGGACCGCACTCATGACGGTCAGTGTGCGCCACCGCCAGGGTCGACTTCCGTCGAGAGCCGCCGATTCACACCGATGAGTCCCGCCGGCCGCGCCGTCTACCTTCCTGCCGGGACATCGCGGGACCGCCTGCGATGCCCGGTCCGAACGCCGCAAAGGGACCCCATGTCCAGCACCGAGCAGTCACCACAGGAGAAGTCAGCCGCCGAACTATCACCCGACCTGTCACCTGCCGACGTCGTCCGAGCCGGCCTGGAGAGCTACCTCGCGCAGGACCGCGCCAGGTCCGAACGGCTGATCGCCGAGGAATTCGACTTCACCAGCCCGCAGGACGACCACATCGACAGGGCGACCTTCTTCGAACGCTGCTTTCCCACCGCCGACCGGCTGGTCTCGCAGCAGATCCTGGCGGTGGGGTTGCTCGGGGCGTCCACCGCCGGCGTTGACGTATTCGTCCTCTACGAGTACGAGTTGAAGGCTGGCGGTCGCTACCGCAACGCCGAGGTGCAGACCGTTCGGGACGGCCAGATCCGTCAGGCGCAGGTGTTTTTCGGCGGCCGGGTGTGAGTTCCGGCCGCGGCGGGGCGGCGAAATCCCGAGCCGGTCACCGAGCAGACGGCGCCGGCCGGGCGCCGCGGTCCTGTCAGCTCTTGGGGCCCTGCGCTCTTGACCCCTGCGCTCCCCCCGCGTTCTCCACCCTGCAGGGCACGGCATCCGCGGCGGCGAGCCGGCCGCCATCGTGACCGGCGCGCTGACCGCGGGCGAGCCCGGCGAGTTACCGGTCAGCACCCGGGACAGGCTCAGCCGTCGAGGCCGTCGAGGCCGTCCAGCGATCGGACGCCGCCGGGCCCGTTCGCCCGGCGGGCTTCCAGCGCACCGGAGATGACGGCCCGGAGATCGCCGCCTACCTGGGAGGAGATGGCCGCCGACACCGCACCCTGGACGAGCGGCGCATCGACGATCACCACCCGCTCCGCTTGTTCGGGTTCCAAGAACTCCACCGCGGTCGACGCGGTGAGGTAGCCGCTGCCCAGGTCGTACAGCAGGATCGCGCCGTCCCCCTGATCGGCCTGTTCGATCGCGGCCGAGATCAGGTCGAACGAGGTCCCGATCCCGCCGTCGTCTGTGCCGCCTGCTGGCACGATCGTCACCGACGGCGCCATCTGCCGGGCCACGTCGGCCAATCCCTGGGCCAACTCCTTGCTGTGTGACACCAGGACCAGTCCGACGCTCACCCGTTCTCCCTTCGATGTACCTGCCGCTCGATGGACCTGCCGCGCGTTTGCATGGACGTCCGGCTCACATCCGGTCAGTCCGATGCCGCTCCCGCCAACGCCCGCAGCAGGTAGGCCGTGCTCTGCGCGCCCGGGTCGATGTGGCCGATCGACCGCTCCCCCAGGTAACTCGCCCTGCCCTTGCGGGCCTGCAACGGGAAGGTGGCTTCGGCGCCCTCCGCGGCCGCGTCGGCGGCCGCGGACAGCACCTCGGTGACGCTGCCGCCGCCCTCGGCGGCCGCCTTGGCCGCGTTCACCGCCGGGGTGAGC
>DASQFG010000179.1:0-2290 GCA_035633315.1 Nakamurella sp.
AAGCTCGGAACGCAGCGTCTGGTCCAACCACAATGGGCCGTGCCCGTCACCGGGATCCGCCACCTGGTCCGGGCTGGGAACGCCTGGCCAGTTCGAGTGGGGCACACTCATCCGCGCTCGTCAGCCTCCGCTCCTGCCCGCTCCGGGTGCGCCCCGGTCGGCAGACGCCCGATCAGACTAGCGGCGGGATCCGCGACGCCTGACCGCCAGCAGCACCAGCGTGCCGGCCACCATCAACCCCAGCGCCCAGCCGAGGTACTCGCCGACCGGCACGCCCGTGTCCGGCAACGGGGTCGGTGACGGCGGGGTGGGTGGCCCCGGCGGATTCGGCGGATTCGGCGGGTTGGGCGGCTGTGGGGGTACCGCCGCGACCTGGTGGTCGACCGTGCACTGGCCGCACTCCGCGCCCGGCGTCGCGGGGTCCGCCCCGTTGACGATCACCACGCCGTCCAGGTCCGGATGGACCGTGGCCTGATAGCTCACCTGGACCGCACCGCCCACCGGGATCTCCGAGGACCCACCGGGGCAATTCCGGAGTGAGGGGACACGGCCGATGCCGGCCCGGTGATCGTGTGGTTGGGTGAGGGCGCCATCGGCCGGCGGGCGCAGGAGGTCATCCATGGGCGACGACATCGCACCCGCTGTCTACACGCGCGAGCAGCGTCAGGCGTACCGGGCGAAGGTGCGCCGCTGCCTGGACGTGTTCGAACGGATGCTGGTGGAGCATTCCTTCGACTTCGACAAGCCGCTGACCGGGATGGAGATCGAGCTGAACCTGGTCGACACGTCCTGGCAACCCGCGATGGCAAACGCCGAGGTACTCGAGGCGATCGCGGATCCGGATTTCCAGACCGAACTGGGTCGTTACAACATCGAATTCAACGTCAAGCCGCGCCCGCTGGCCCACGATTCGTTGACCGAGTTGGAGAAGACGCTGCGCGACTCGCTGGACCACGCCGAGTCCAAGGCGAACGAGATCGGTTCCGAGATCATCATGATCGGCATCCTGCCGACGTTGCGCACCGAACACTTCGAGACCGAGTGGATGAGCGCCAATCCGCGGTACCGGGCGCTGGACGAGGCGGTCTTCGCCGCTCGCCGCGAGGATCTGGAACTGGACATCCACGGGCCCGGCCCCGGCGCGGAATCGCTGCGGATGTACGCCGACACCATCGCGCCCGAGTCGGCGTGCACGTCGGTGCAGCTGCACCTGCAGGTCTCGCCCGCCGACTTCGCGGCCAGCTGGAACGCCGCGCAGACGCTCGCCGGGCCCCAACTGGCGCTGGGCGCGAACTCACCGTTCCTGTTCGGCCGGCAGCTGTGGTCCGAGACCCGGACCGAGCTGTTCCTGCAGGCCACCGACACCCGATCGGCGGAGTTGCGGAACCAGGGGGTCCGGCCGCCTGTGTTCTTCGGCGAGCGGTGGATCATCTCGATCTTCGATCTGTTCGAGGAGAACGTGCGGTACTTCCCGGCGCTGCTGCCGGAAACCACCGACGAGAACCCCGAGGACGTGCTGGCCGCGGGCCGGGCGCCCCGGTTGCAGGAACTGCGGCTGCACAACGGCACCGTCTACCGGTGGAACCGGCCGGTCTACGACGTCGTCGGCGGCCGCCCGCATCTGCGGGTGGAGAACCGGGTACTGCCGGCCGGCCCGACCGTGGTGGACGTGCTGGCCAATGCCGCCTTCTACTACGGCGCGCTGACCAGACTGGCCGCCGAGGAGCGGCCGGTGTGGACCAAGATGTCGTTCGACGCGGCGCACACCAACTTCGTCGCCGGCGCCCGGCACGGCGTGGACGCGATGTTCTATTGGCCCGGCTTCGGCGAGGTTCCCTGGGACGAACTGCTACTGCGGCATCTGCTCCCACTGGCCGACGAGGGCTTGGCCGCTTGGGACGTCTCCACACCGGTCCGGGACCGATTGCTGGGCATCGTCGCCGGGCGCTGCAAGACCAGGCGCAACGGTGCGTGGTGGCAGACCGAGACCGTCGCGGCCTTCGAGAACCGGGGGCTGTCCAGAGATCAGGCATTGACCGAGATGCTCAAGCTGTACTCGGTCGGCATGCATGCCAACGAGCCGGTGCACACCTGGGAGGTACCCGGTTGACCATGGGGGCGACGCAGAGCGCGCTGATCGTGGCCATCCCCGAGGTGGAGGCCGCCGTCGCCGCGCTGCGCCTGCGGCTGGACCCGGCCGCTGGTTGGGGGGTGCCGGCGCACGTCACCGTGCTGTATCCGTTCCTGCCGCCGGACGAGATCGACGGCCGGGCGCTGACCGGCGTGGCGG
>DASQFG010000180.1:0-7289 GCA_035633315.1 Nakamurella sp.
GCCGACCTCAGCATGCCGACCAGTCAGCCAGCAGAGCGGGAGCGTTCGATGCAGATCGCCGGTACCTCGGCCATTGTCACCGGCGGGGCATCGGGATTGGGCGCGGCCACCTCGGCGGCACTGGCCGCCGCCGGGGTGAGAGTGATCGGCTTCGACCTCGCCGCCGGGTGGGAGCGGTCGGGGCCTCCGATGACGGACGGGATCGTCCCGGCCAGCGGTGACGTCACCGACCCGGCGGACGTCGCGGCCGCCTTGACGCTGGTGCCGGCGGACGCGCCGCTGCGGCTGGCCGTCAACTGCGCGGGCATCGCCACCGCCGGACGGGTGCTGTCGCGCAAGGGTGCGCACGATCTCGACGTGTTCTCCAGGGTGGTCATGGTCAACCTGATCGGCTCTTTCAACGTGTTGCGGCTGGCGGCCGCGGCGATCGCCGCCACCGATCCGGTGGACCAGGCGGGGCAGCGCGGGCTGATTGTGAACACCGCGTCGATCGCGGCCTACGACGGGCAGGTCGGGCAGATCGCGTACTCGGCGTCCAAGGGCGGTGTGGTCGGCATGACATTGCCTGCGGCCCGCGATCTCGCGCAGTACGGGATCAGGGTGATGACGATCGCGCCGGGCATCCTGGACACCCCGCTGCTGGCCTCGGTGACCGAGGAGTTCCGGGAGGCGCTGGCGGCGACGGTGCCGTTCCCGGCGAGGTTCGGCCGGCCGGATGAGTATGCGGCGCTGGTGCTCTCACTGGCGGCGGCGGACTACCTGAACGGGGAGGTCATCCGGCTGGACGGGGCGCTGCGGATGCCGCCTCGGTGATGCCGGTGACGGCGGTGCCCGCCTCCAGGTCGGCGACCGTGGGCAGCGTGATCCCGTTGCGCCCCAACCACTCCCGCACCGCGAGAGTGGCGTGCACATCGTCCTCGTTGTAGCGCAGGATCCGCTGCGCCATCTCCGGATCCGGGGCGGCCGACCCAGCGCCCACCGCCGACCGGTACCAGGCCAGCGAGTTCTCCCCGCCCGGTTCGGGATCCCGCCAGGAAAAGCCCAGCGCAGTGGCCACCGCCTTGAGCCGCAGCGAACCGGTGGGCAGGAACAGTCGCTTGAGCTCGGCGTGCACGTCCACCCAGTCCGGCGCCGCGCAGAACTCGGCGATCTCCCGCGCGGTCGGCATGCCGGCCAGCTCGGGATACCGCAGCGGGATGGCGCGCATCCACCGTTCCTCGGCGGTACGGGCGTAGCAGAAGGCGGCGAAGCTGAGCCCGCGCGCCGTCGCAGCGGCCCGGACGTCGAGCAGGAACCGGTAGAACTCGACGAACACCTGCGCCTGGCTGACCGACGGCAGCGGCCGCCAGGTGGCGAAGGGCCGGTACCCGGGCGAGAACCCGACGTCCGTCCCGGACAGATAGGTGCCCCACAGGTAGGCCCCGTCCTGGCCATAGGACTCGGAGTCGACGTCGAGCTCGACGTCGGCGCGCCGGATCGCCCCGCGCCGCCCGATCCGCACGAGCGGGATGCCGCGCTGAAACGCGCGCGCCCTCACGCGCGACTGGCTGATCGGCGCCGCGCCGAGCCGGAGCTTTGCCGCCAGTTCCGGCGGCAGCTCGGCGAGCTGGTCGATCGTTTGCACCCCCGCGGCCTGCAGCAGTGCGACGTCGCCGCCTGCCACCAGCAGGGAGACGTCACGGGCTTGCTCGAGTTCGGCCGAGCACCGCGGCCACCACGGGCAGCGCCGGCACTCGGCGATCCGGGACGGCAGGGCCAACGGCTCGGCGCCGCTGGCCGCGGCACCGGCCACAGCCAGACGGTCGGTGAAACGCCGGTCGTAATCGTCGAGCACCGACGCGCCCGGCAGGTCGAGGTCGTGCCAGACGACGAGAGACTCGTCACCCGGGTCCCCGCGGCCGATCACCCCACCACGGGCGGTTGACGACGCCCACCCCAGTTCGGTCAGCTGCCGGTAGTGGTGCGCCAGCGCGATGACGTCGACCCGACTCCGGCGGGCCCGGCGGGTGGGGTAGGGCTGGACCTGCGCCGGGTCGCCGAACGTCGAACACCGCGCGCCCTGCCCCGGGTCCAGGGTGCGGTGGGCCCGGATGATCACCGGCTGGTAGCCGTCGCCGGCCCAGACCAGCAGGTCGGGCCAACCCGACCGGGAGCTGTCCGCCAGCCCAGGAGTGATCAATACAGGGTCGACCAATACAGGAGCGATCCGTTCCGGGGCGAGAAGCACCTGCGCCGGGAGGTCACCGGACGGGGCAGCAACGCGCGGCAGCAGCACGGTGCGGTCGGTGTTCTCGGCGGGCAGGCCGCGCGCCGCCCGGACCGTGCGCAGCACGGCCTCACGATGCTCGGCCAGCTCCGTCATGGCGCGGTGGGCGCTCGCCGACGCAATGGGCTTTGCCAGGCCGACCGCCCAGTCCAGGTGCACACGCCGGCGGCACCGGGACGCGGCTGACGGGCCCAGCCGGACGGGAAGGGCGGTCATTGCCGCGGGCGGCGCGGACGGGTCACGGCAGGCATCGCGAAAGGCACTGCGCGCCTGGCGATCAGCGCACGCCGCAGCCGGACCAGTGAGATCATCGCCGTCCAGGGTAGGCGCGCCAGGACTCCCGAATGCGCAGGCGACCCGGACCCCTCTACGCTGACCACTGATCGCCGGTCGCCGGCCTGAGAGGGGAGCACCCGTGGCATTCGGCCGCACAGCGCGTAAGAAGAAGCCCGTGAAGCCACCCAAGCAGTCGGCTCGGCCCGGGTTCTTCACCATGGTGACCGACCCTCGGACGGTGCTGCGGGTGGTCACCGCGATCAGGGTGGCCGGCCCACTGGTCGCGGCAGGAGCCATGCAGGCCTCGACATCCGTGCGCGGTTTGCTGGACGAGCAACGTGCCAAGCGGCTGGGGGTGCCCGTCGAAGACGTGGCCGCCTACAAGGGCCCGACCGGTCCGGCACGGGCGCGGATCGCGGGGTTGTCGTCGGCGATCGACGAGCTCCGCGCGCGCCGCAGCGGTGACACGGCGGTCATCCGGTTCGCCGACACCGCGACCACCCGGCTGACCGACCTGACAGCGGCCGTTGACGCCACGGTCTCGATGCCGCCGGGCGCCCGCGGCGCCGCGCTGCGCGCCGTCAACAGCGATCTGGACCGGGTGGACGCCGAGTTGATGACGTTCCTGGTTGGTCCACGCAGTTCCTGAGCGGTTACTCAACTCACTCCGACAGCACCCGCCACCCCGGACGGGGGCGCCGTTCCGGTTCGACGCGGTCACGTAGCCTGACGCCGTGCGAGCGCCGACATCCCCGCGCTGGCGGGTGCTGCGAGCCTCGGTGTTCGCGGTGGTCGCCACGTCGCTGGCTGCGCTCAGCCACGTGAACGGCGGCGGCCACGCGCCGGATCCGGCGATCCTGATCCTGCTGGCCGCACTGGTCGCCGGGACGGTGTCCGGGATGGCCGATCGTCGCGTCGGCGGGCTACAGATCACCGCGATGCTGGCCGCCAGCCAGGTCTGCTTCCATCTGCTGTTCGAGGTGACGGCGCATCAGTCGGGTCCCGTCGACGTCGCGCGGATGGTCTCGTTCCACCTGTTCGCCGCTGCCGCTTCCGCGTGGGTGATGACGGTCGGTGAGAGTGCGCTCTTCCGGCTCTTCGCCGCGCTGCACCGGATGATCGTGCGACTCCGGCCCGCGGCGCCGACCCCTCTCGCACCGAGCTGGACCGCCATCCTGGCCGATCGCTGCTGTCTCGGGCAGCGCCGGTCTCTGGCCGCCTCCCTCACCCGCCGGGGTCCGCCGGTCGCGCTGGGCACCGCCGGCCACTCGGCCGGCTGAATACCCGGACGGCACCGTCAGATCCGGGTGCGTTCTTCCACGCCGTGATCCTGCTGTCCGATCGGCCCACCCGGCGTCGCCTGACGCTGATCACGACACGCGCTCGCGACGGCAAACGCCCAGGGCTGCTGGGTGCGTTGCCGCGTCGAGCCTCCCCCATGAAACCACTGCAAGAAGGCTTCCTCATGCTCAAGAAACCAGCTCGCGGGCTTCGCCTGCGGCGCTTGCTGACCCTTGTCACCCTCACCGCGGTCACCCTGATCGCCGGCGCTGGTGCCGCCGCGGCCCACGTCACCGTCAACCCATCGAGCGCCCCCGCCGGCGATTTCACCAAGCTCACCTTTCGGGTGCCCGACGAATCCGACACCGCCGGCACGGTCGCCGTAACGGTGACGCTGCCGACCGACCATCCCTTTGCCTTCGTCTCGGTCAAGCAGGTGCCCGGATGGACGGTGACACCGACCAAGCAGACGCTGGCGGCACCGGTCACCGAGGGCGACCTCACCATCAAGGAAGCCGTCACCTCGGTGACCTGGACCGCCCAGGCCGGCAACCGGATCGGGCCCGGTGAGTTCGCCGAATTCGACATCTCGGCCGGGCCGGTGCCCGACGTCGCATCGCAGGAATTCCCCACCGCCCAGACCTATGACGACGGCACCGTCGTCGAATGGAACGAGCCGACGCCGGCGTCCGGCGACGAGCCGGAACACCCGGCGCCGACGCTGACCGTCGCGGCCGCAGGCGACGCTTCGGAGGCCGGGCGGGCGCACAGCGACGAGGGCGCGGCCACATCGACCGTGGCCGAGGCCAGCACCGCGACCGTGTCGGCGGCGGCGTCCACCAGCGAGCCATCAGGAGGATCCGACAGCACGGCGGTGATTCTGGCGGTCATTGGGATCCTGGTGGCGGCGGCGGCATTGCTGACCGCCGCCGTCGCGCTGCGCCGCCGTCCGACCACCGGGGAGAAGACGTGATCATCACCATGGGCGCGTCCATCCCGCGCCGACGTCCGGCGCTGCGGATCGGCCTGGTCGCATTGCTGACTGCACTCGCGGCGGTCGGGTTCGCCGGGCCGGCGGCCGCGCACGACGCGCTGATCAGCAGCGACCCCGCGGACGGATCGACCGTGCAGACCGCGCCGGCGACGGTCACCCTCACCTTCGACCAGCCGGTTCAGGACTTCGAACCGGTGGTGACGGTGACCGGACCGGACGGGCAGTCGTACCAGAGCGGGTCGCCGACGGTCGACAGCACGGTCGTGGCGAACACCGTCGGTCCGTTGACGGTGGCCGGCGAGTACGTCATCGCCTATCGGGTCGTCTCGGCCGACGGCCACCCGGTGACGGGCGAGGTCAAGTTCCAGTTCGCCGGCGCCGCCTTGGCGGTGGAATCGGCCGGGGCCGGCTCCGCGGCGACCGGCACATCCGCGGCGGCGCCAACGTCGGCGGCGGCGCCAACGTCGGCGGCGGCGCCCACATCGGCGGCGGCGCCAACATCGGCAGTGGCGCCGACGGCGCCGATGTCCACGGCAGCGGTGGCGCCGACGAGCTCGTCATCGGGGTTGTCCGGATGGGTGTGGGCCGCGCTGGCCCTGGTGGCCGGGCTGATCATCGCGGCGGTGGTCGTGGTACTCCGCCGGCCGCGCCAGTCGGGCTGAGGCCGAGCCGGTCAGGACAGCTGGGAAGCCGGCAGGTTCGGGTCGGCGCCGGTCAGCCGGACCGACTCGTCCCACAACCACCACGCCGCGTCCGTGTCGGTCGCGACCCCGGACAGGGTCGCGGCCACCGGCGCGCCGCGGCCCAGCTTGCTCGGACCGATGAACTCCCCGCCGGTCAGCTCCGGCGCCGTCGCCGCGTAGAGCTGCGCGCGGGCGCCCTGCACCGGCGAGGAGCCGAGGACCGCGGTGGCGCCGCGGGCGAATCGCACCGACCGTCCGGCGCCGTCGTCAGGTTGGGTCTCGGCGGTCGCCGACCAGCCGGGATGGGCCAGCACGGACACCAGGGCTGGACCCGCCGCTGTACCGACCGCGGTTGCGCGACGGTGCAGTTCCTGGCCGAAGAGCGCGACCGCGAGCTTGGACTGCCCGTAGGCGCGCATAGGTGTGTACTGACCGGTCAGCCCCAGGCCGCGGTCCAGCGGGCCGACCCTGGCGTAGGTCAGCGACGTCACCGAGACCACCCGGGCGCCGGCGGCCGAGCGGCGCAGCGCCGGCAGCAGCCCGACGGTGAGCGCGAAGTGACCGAGGTGGTTCACGCCCATATGGCGTTCGAACCCGCCGGTGGTCATCTCCCGCCGGGGCACCAGCATGACCCCGGCGTTGTTCATCAGGATGTCCACCGGTTCGGGCTCCTCGACCAGGCCGGCCGCGAAGTCGCGGACCGACGCGAGTTCGGCCAGGTCGAGGTGGATCACCCGGAGTTTCGCGTCCGGCACCTGTTCACGGATCCGCTGTGCCGCCGCCTGCCCGCGGTCCAGGTCGCGGACCGCCATCACCACCTCGGCCCCGGCGGTGACCAGGGCCAGCGTGCTGACGTATCCCAGCCCGGTGTTCGCGCCGGTGACGATCGCCCTGCGGCCCCATTGATCGGCGACCTCGAGATGCCGCCACCGGTCGGTCACGACCGCTCCTGCATGGGCATGATCACTTCACGAACGATCAGCATGATCGCGGCGGCCACCGGCACGGCCAGGATCGCTCCGGTGACGCCGAGCAGCGAGGCACCGATCAGGATCGCGACGACGACGGCGCCGGTGGAGATCTCGACGGTGCGGCGCATCACCCTGGGATACAACCAGTACGCCTCGAACAGGTGCTGGCACAGGTAGAACACCCCGGCGATGATGCCGATCGCCAGCGACTGGGTGAAGCCGAGCAGGGTCATCGAGACGCCGATGATGATCGGGCCGACCACCGGGATGAAGTCGAGCACCGCGGCGCCGAGCGCGATCGCCCACGGATAGGGCAGGCCGATGATGAACGCGAAGATTCCCGCGATCAGCCCGGCCTGGATCGCGATGATCGTTGCGCCCGAGAGGTAACCGCCCATCTGCTTGAGCACGCGGTCGCTGAGCTCGACGACCCGCGGCCGGCGGGTGGCGGGCACCAGCCGGTAGGCCGCGGCCTTGATCCGCGGGAACCCGGCCAGGAAGTACAGGGTCAGGATCAGGATGATCACCAGGTCGAGGAACACCGAGGCCACCGTGACGCTGGCGGTGAGGAGCCCGCCCGCGGCCCCGCTGCCCACGTTCTGCACGATGTTGGAGTTGCGCAGCGCGTCGAGCAACTGGAACCGCTGATCCAGGTTCTGGATGGTCGGGTTCTCCTGCAGGCTCTCGATCAGCTGCGGCACCGACCCGACGAACGAGCCCACCTCGTTGACGATCGGCGGCACGATCGCGTAGATCGCCGCGGCGATGACCGCCAGCAGCGCCAGGAACACCGTCGCCACCGCGCCTCCCCGCCGCAG
>DASQFG010000181.1:0-1540 GCA_035633315.1 Nakamurella sp.
GGTCAGTTCGTTGGCCAGGCCGTGTCCCGCGGCGTGATGGATCAGTCGATGGGCACGGAAGGTGTTGGCCGGTCGCGCGATGGCGAGCTGGAAATCCAGCCCGACACTCGCGGCGACGGCGCTGACCTGGGCGTTCATCGCCCTGGCCGGTTCGATGCTGCGGCCGTACTTGGCCGCCAGCATCTGGTCGAGTCCGAGTTCGGAGGTGTCCGGGCTCGACGGGTCCAGCTGGAACGAGCGGTAGGTCACTGCCACCTGGTCGGCGTGCTCGAACTGGGACAGCGCCTGCTCGAGGCGGCGCTTGCCGATGTAGCACCACGGACACACCACATCGGAGAAGACCTCGATCTGCACTTTGTTCCTTCCGGTCCGACGAACGTTGACGGTTGACCCGTCAACACGACAACCGGCAACGGGACCCGCAGATTCCCGGTCAGATCTGACCGAACAGGTCCTGCTTTCGCGCCCGGAATTCGGCATCGCCGATCAGCCCGGCGTCGTGCATCGCCCGCAACTCCGCAAGTTGTTCGAGCGGGTCGCGATGGGCCGCGGGCCCGTCCGGCGGCGGTGACATCGCCTGCCGGGTTCCGGTGGTGATCGACTCCGCCTGGTTGCCCAGGATCTTGTCCACGACGAACGGGCCGGACGCGGTGCTCACCTCCACGACACCCAGACCGCGGTGGATCTGCCAGTCGACGGTCAGCACGTCGGAAAGGTCGACCGTGACGGTCCGGCCGTCGCGCGCCGATTCGGCGGGCAGGAACACCAACCGGCGCGAGGTGAGAACAAGCAGGCCGTAGGCGCCGTGGTGGCGGCCTTCGACCAGCTGGATGACGCCCTCGGACTTGGTCAGCACTTCATTCAGCGCCGGTAGGGCCCGATCGGTCTGCCGGCCGAACGCAGTCCGCTCGGCGGCCGCGATGACGTCCTCGCGCACGCCCTGGGAGCGCAACCGGTCGGCCAGGGAAGGGATCCTGAGCCACTTGCTCCAGGAACCCGTCATCGTGTCCGTCCCTCTGCCGTCGGTGCCGCCGACCCTCGGTTGTCGGGCGGGGTCAGTATCGCACCGGTGGGCGAGTCGCTCGCCTGGCGGCGTTCTCTGGGTAGGGGCTGTTGCACCGGCCACTGACCCACACGGTGGTGGCGCTGGAATCGACCCGGCTGCGACCGCTGCCGGCTGTTCCCGCGCCCGGATCCCGAGTTCGGCCGGACGGACGCTGCCGCGCCGGCCGTGGGAGGTCAGGCTGCGCGACGTCTCGGCTGACGCGTATCCACGCCCTTGAGATCCTGGCGGGCAGGCTCTCGTCGCCAGCCACCCCCCGCGTATCTCCCGATGACCCCGGCTCAGTGCGAGAACGCGGCGGTGATGACCGCGGCCTGCTCCACCTCGTGCACCCGAGCCGACCCCGCCGACGGCGCCGCCATCGCGCGCCGGGACACCCGCTTGATCCCGTGCAGCCTGGGGATCATCTCCGGCAACGCCAGCGCCAGGAAGGTCCAGGAGCCCTGGTTGGCCGGTTCCTCCTGCACCCAGCGGATG
>DASQFG010000182.1:0-1580 GCA_035633315.1 Nakamurella sp.
CGCGATGGTCGCGCCCCGGCGCGCCCGGTGGGGTATACAGCGAGGACAACACCGGCCGCGACTCCGCGGCCCCACATGGGGGAGATGCAGCATGCAACTGGGGATGATCGGCCTGGGCCGGATGGGCGCCAACATTGTGCGGCGGCTGATGGGCGACGGCCACGAATGCGTGGTGTACGACGTCAACGAGGTGTCGATCGCCGCTCTGGAAGCCGACGGGGCCACCGGGGCGCGGACGTTGCCCGATTTCGTCGCGAAGCTGACGCGGCCGCGGGCGGCGTGGGTGATGATCCCGGCCGGCATCACGGGTTCCACGGTGGAGGAGCTGGCCGGGCTCCTGGACGAGGGCGACATCATCATCGACGGCGGCAATTCGAATTATCGCGATGACGTCCGCCGGGCGGCTGCGCTGCGGGACAAAGGCATCCATTACGTCGACGCCGGCACCAGCGGCGGCGTTTTCGGGCTGGAGCGCGGTTATTGCCTGATGGTCGGCGGCGACGACACCGCGGTCGCGACCATCGAACCCATTCTCAAAACGCTGGCACCCGGTCCCGGGGCGGCCGAACGCACCCCGGGCCGTTCCGGCGAATTGGCGCCCGAGGAGCAGGGTTATCTGCATTGCGGACCCTCCGGTGCCGGCCATTTCGTCAAGATGGTTCACAACGGCATCGAATACGGCATCATGGCGGCGCTGGCCGAGGGATTGAACATCCTGGCCAACGCGGACGCCGGGAGCAAGACCGACGATCATTCCGCAGAAATCGCGCCGCTGGAAGAACCGCGGTTCTACCAATTCGACATCGACACGGCCAAGGTCGCCGAATTGTGGCGGCGTGGGTCGGTGGTGTCCTCCTGGCTGCTGGACCTGACCGCGGCGGCGTTGCAGGCCGACCCGACCATGGAGGGCCTGGCCGGTCGGGTCTCGGATTCCGGTGAGGGCCGTTGGACCGTCAAGGCCGCGGTCGATATCGGGGTGCCGGCGCCGGTGCTGTCCTCGGCGCTGTTCGAGCGGTTCGCCTCGCGTGGCGAGGACCACTTCGCCAACCAGGTGCTCTCGGCCATGCGGCAGCAGTTCGGCGGCCACCACGAGTTGCCGGCGGGCGAGGCGCTGGAAGCCGGCACCGCGAAGGCCGACCAGGGCGCCGGTGGCGACCAGCAGGCTCGTCGTTGACCGTCGAAAGTCGGGGATAGCGGCGGCTCCGGGCGGGTTTCGGGACATGCCCGTGCCCTCCAAGAACCCCGCCGGTCACAACGTCCGAGCTCGTGATCGACCCGGCGGCGATGAACCCCGCCGGGCCCCGGAATTACTGCTCGACGTGGCGCAAATAGACGTGGCGCAAATAGACGTGGCGCAGACCTCGGCCATTGGCAGCTGGCCACATCGGTCACCTGGATGTGGGCGGTCGAACTATCTTGATGAACGTTGAGCCACAGCACGACCGTTTGGGCGGCGTAGGCGGTGGGGGCCGCTCCGGGCACGCCGGGGCTGGCAGCGGTCGCGCCCACCCGTCTCCGGGTTTGGCCGAGGGCGACGCCGAGTGCGGGGTCCGCGGGTTCGCAAGTCCCGGCCGGGCGGG